>WALW01000027.1 GCA_015522635.1 Candidatus Tiamatella incendiivivens
AATACATTGAAAAAATAAACTATAATAAGGAATCCTTTAGTACAATCATCAAAAACTGGGATAATTTTGCCCAAAACATCACAAATAAAATAAATCAAACCTACACAATACACGGTGCTTATATAGCAAATCTAAGTTTATCATATAACGAATCTAACAACATGATCACTATAACGTTTACAGTAACAAATGAAATGTGGATCAATGATAATAGAATTGTAGCTGACTTTTTATGGTTCCTTGAGGCCTGGAGGCTAGATTTCATTAATAGTCATTTCATGGAAACCTCTAATGGACTAATATGGAGAGGAGATGTTGAAAACGTTCCTACTATTATAACAGTTAACGTACCTAAGCAAACGGAACCTTATAAGGCGTGGGGAGAACCTTATGGCCATTGCCACGGGCACATATGGTGGCCCGCAACCAGTCGAGGCCAGTATTACAACGAGACTAGTACCAATTACAATAATATTTTAAGTAAATATCTACTGAAAGCACGGGAAATTTATCAGGAGTCACTCAAAGGAAATACAAGTGTAAGTGCCCGCATAGAAGGTTTTGCCAAAAATTTAATAGCTAATGCAACATTCGTGGGTGAAAACACTCTAATTATAAATGGAAGTACATACAAGTACAGAGTACTAGAATTATGGTATAATCATGGAGAAATAAACGTATCAAACAAGTCTATCAACGTAGGCAATGTAACTATAGTATTCCTTCCTAAGAACAAGAGCATCACGTATACAGGATGTTCTGTACGGGAGTATATAGCATTTTCTGGATGGAGGTATCGTGTGTTTACAGTTTATTCTTGCCCGACCATTGGGTACTACGATCTCTATGGAGGGTACTGGAAAATCTATGATAACATATACTTGGTACACTTAACTATCGAGGAAGGCAAGGGAGAAGCAATACTAGTCCTCGCAAAGTAATAGAAGACTACTTGTCTATAGAGCTAATTATTCAGCAACCTTCTACTATTCATTGTTTCCACATATTTGGATGCAATACTGCTCAGTTTTTTTATCGTCTGTTATAAGTTTCAAGCCATCGAACTCTTATGCTAAGAGAAATTAGTGTTAAGTCTGAAGGACTTATAACATTAATTATTGGGTGGATGTAACGGTCAATCTTCAAATGATTGGGAGTGAGAGCCTTGGTGTTAGAGGTCTGTCTTGCTTCATAGAGCACCGTGGAGTAAAGGTTCTTATCGATCCTGGTGTTGCATTAGGTTTTACTAGGTGGGGTCTTCATCCTCATCCTATTCAAGCTGTTGCTGGAGACGAGGTTAGAAACCAGATCAAGGAAGTATGGAGGAGTACTAATTACGTTGTCTTAAGCCACATGCATGGCGATCACGTCCCCTTATATAACGCTAATCCGTTTCAGCTAAACTTGTATTACCTCGACTATAACGATAAACTGAAAATTATAGCTCCAACTGCTTCTATGTTAAAGAGTAGAGAAAGAAGTCGGCTAGAGAAGATTATTGAAGTCTATGGTAGTAACGTAATAACCTTTGAACATGGGGGCTTTGAAATGGGGCCTGTAAGCATATATGGCCCATATCCCCATGGTACTTTTTCTAGAACTCAAACATACACGTCTCTCATAGATGCTGGAGAAAAAGTAATGCATTTATCTGATACAGAGCTACTATGCGATAAATTGGTTGACTTTGCCCTCCAATTAAAACCTGATATCATAATCACCGATGGACCGCCTATCTATAGGTTCCTTTATAACCAAAGCATTGTTGAAACCCTACTTAGAAAGGCTAGTAGAAACATATCAAGACTATCTAAGATTGCTCACACGATAGTCGTTGATCACCATGTTAATAGATGTAGTATGGGATATCAATGGATTAGGACGATATCCAGGAAACAGAAAAACGTTAGAATAGTTACAGCAGCAGAATATATAGGTAAAACTCCTCTATTCCTAGAGTCGTGGCGTAGGACGCTCTATAAATACTATCCAGTAGATAATAACTGGTTCGAGAAAGAATACAGTAAACTATTGGAGGAGTATCGCCCTATATATCATAAGTTGGATAACTCCATAAATAGGTATAAAGTATCCTCAGAAAATACATTAGTAAAAGTAATAGAAAACAATCTACACTAAACCGTAAATAAACCTAGTATCCACAAGTAATCAAACACACCTTCCACAGGAATTCTACTCAGGGAAGAATTACTTCGTACTTTGAGGCTAACCTAAAAACACGTGCTAACAACTAATAACATACAGTGAATAGTTAGATATCGCCCATCTTCTACAATCCCTTATAATACCAGTCAATCCCTTAGCCACCATATCAATGTTTTTACTCAATATTTTAGCCCTTCTTCTATGACCTTCTAACGCGTTATTCCTAGCTCTTATATCCAACGAATCCTAAGCATAGAATCCAATTTGGCTCCACCGTTTGTATAAGATAATTATTCTAGATGCTCTACCTAATTATTCCCGGTTTATAGGTGGGGATTCTTGGATACTAGGAGTGATTATCGTATTCTTCTAGCATTGGATGCCTGTGAGAGACTTGAAAGGAGAGTTAGAAACTGGATTCTCCCTTGGTCTATTGAGAAGGGTAAGGCGATGAATGCTAGACAAAGCATTCATAAGGATATACTGAAACTTAGGTTTAGTTTCCTTCCTTATAGAATGATACTAAAGTCTTTTGAGCTGAAAGATACTGTAGATGAGGCAAAACTCCTCTACAATATATTGTTTCCTCTCGAGTCTAAGTCCGTTCATATACCAGCCAAGAGTCTGTATGCCGCTGCTGAGGTTAAGTATGCGCTTAGTATCCTATTAGGTTTGCCCATGAGGATTAAACTTGGCGAAGAGAACGTTCCGGAGCATGCTATTGATATTGTCGGTGCTGAGGTAGTGGATATAGAAGATCTCGGTAAAGGGTTAAAGGTGACTAGAGCTTCGACTAGTTCTTTTGCTTTAACTATTGTTACGAATATAATAGATATACGGGAAGGTGAGGTGCGGGCTATAGCTATTCTTCCTCCAGTTGAATTTAATGATATAATTAGCGAAGCTATGTATGCTAGCAATGTAGTATCTAGAGAGTTAGTTGGGAAGAGAATTGGAGTAGGTTTGGTTGATAGTCATGTTAGGGCAATTATAATGGATATTGCTAAAAATACGAAATGATTATTCTTGGCCCGTTATTGTTGCTTCTGCTCTTTCAATCCTAGCGCTAACAACAGCATTACTATGATAAGTAGGCTTATTATCGGATAGATTGATATCCAGTTTTTGGTTTCTCCTATTACTTCGAATACCCATATTAGGAGAAGTGACCCTATTTGCGAGAACTCCCATAGGACTGAGTTAGCTGCTCCCGAATACCGGACGCCTACTGAAACTGCACTTAAGTCCAGTGATAATGGTGCCAGTGATAGGAGGAAGAAACCCGCTATGAAGAGGTCTATTGAGACTGCTAGGGTTCCGTTCACAAAATAGGGTATAATCCATAGGATTACAGCTGTTAGTAGTGCATATATCATTGGTTTCTTTCTTGACCCTATTTTATCTGCTATTCCAGGTATAACTATCGAACCGATAATTCCGCCAACCGTAAGTAGACTACCTACCATGCCTGTCCTGTTGAGTGGAACACCCACCGCTTTGACAAGCGGTTCAACCCATGTGGTAAATGCTGTATAAGCACCTACTCCTAGGAAGAACAAGGTTGAAAGTATTAGTATGTTTCTATTCTTGAGTACTAGGCTCATTTCCCTTAATCCTATTCCTACTCTTTCTTCTTTCAACTTGACTTCTGGTTCCTTAACAAGGACATATACTAGAAAGAGAGTCATAATACTGTAGGCTCCGTATGTTAATAGCGTGTATGTTAATCCTATGTGCGATACTAGGATTGGTGTGAGTGCAAGTGCTATTATTATTCCTAGCATTAGCGAGAGGGTGCCTAATCCTGTTGCTAGAGCAGCTTCCTCTTCAGGGAACCATGACCTAACAAGTTTTGAAACACTATTCATAACAAATGGCTGACCTGTACCTGCAATTACTTGGAAAGACAATGCAACAATAAATGATGTTGTTATACTTCGAAATGCGGAAAATACTCCTAGAAATATCATTCCTGTTATCAGTGCTCTTCTGAACCCGTATTTGTCGATGTAGTATCCTACTGGAATGGATATTACAAGGTATACTAGTGGGAATACTGCTGCGAATAAACCTACCTCATCGCTGGAAACATGGTAGAACCTTGATGATACTGTTAAGATTGGGGCATAAGTTATCCAGATAAGCTGCGAGGCTATGCCTGCTAGTATGTATATAGAAAGCACAATCCACCGATACCCTGGGTTTTCAGTCAAATTAAGACACCATAAGGACTCAGTAAAATGCGGGTGAACTGAGTAATGACATTTACATAGTAGTTATATTAATAATCTACACATTCAACCAGATGCCAATATCACACCGATAACAGCAATAATAACAGAAGCAATATGACTTAATCCAGGTTTTTCCCTTAATTCGCTAGATAAGAGCATTGAAAACAATAGAGTATAAATAGGGAATAGTGTTATTAAGACAGAAACCCTAGCCACATTGCATACAGAGAAAGCAGTATATCTAAACAATTGGGCAATTGCAACTATAATTGCTGCAGCAATCATATAATGAAAGATCCTACCATGACTTGATACTTCTCTTAATGTGTTTTTAGTTAGAAAAGGAGTGAGCAGAATGAGCGCTACACTATACGATATTGCTGCTCCTAATACTGGGTTTCCACTGCTGTAACCGGCTCCGAATCTTACTAGTAATGATGTCAATGAAAATACTAGAGCGGATGCTAGCCCAGCTAATATGCCTATGGATGATCTGCCTCCGTGGAATGGTTTACCGCTCGGTTCGTTATAAACTAAATATACCGCGATCATGACTAGAAACACACCGGAGATTTGCAGTTTAGTAAGGGTTTCGCCGAGTAGAATCCAAGCGAATAATGAAGCGAAAACCACTGTAGGACTTGTAACTATCGAAGCGGTTGTTGCACCTGCATATGAAATGGATAGGTAAAATAAATATCGTCCAACTATGAAGTTCAGAATACCTGCGAGAATAAATGAAAAGATTGCATTGAAAGATGGAAGATCGTTCCATGAGAATAAAGATGCTGCCCAGAGTATAGGTGTTCCAACGAGGAGGCTTGTTAATAGATTTTGGAATGGTTTGAGTTTTACTGAAGCCGCTCTGACAAGGGTATCACTTAACCCGAAGAATAACCCTGCTAGAAATGCTGTTATATATCCTAGCTCACTGCAGTTCACGGAATAATTTCACCCTTTTAATCCTCCGAGATTCTTATAGATCAGTTGTCCGTAGATGTTGTACATTTAAGTTCGAGTGCTTTTATCAGCGACCATAATGCCTGATTCAATGGGGCTTTTAACCCTGCTTTCCTAGCTACCTCTAATATCCTACCATTTATGTAGTCTATTTCCGTCCTTCTACACCTACTTAAGTCTTGGAGCATCGAGTTATAGTTTTCTCTTGTGCTTTGAAGTGTTTTAACAAGCATTTCTCCTGGTTTCCCTGGGATATTGACTCCCTGCCTTACAGCTATTCTTCTTCCTTCCCTAACAATATCCAGTGCAAGTTGTTTCAGTACACTTGTCTCCAATATATAACCATTCTTAACATGCAACAGTGCACCGATAGGATTTATGGCTGAATTGACTATAGCTTTTAGCCACTTCCATCCTATTATATTATCCGTTGTGATCGTATTGAATCCAGCATCAGACAATACTTCCCTTACAGTGTAAACGTAGCTTGGAATACCTGTTGGATATCCCCCTATTATAGAAATCCCCCTCCCTGCCCACCTTACTACTCCAGGATTTTCTAATACGGCTGCATAAGTAGTTACTCCCCCTATTACCTTATCTGCATATTTCCTAGCTATCTCTTCGTTCCCCAAGCCGTTTTGAAGAGTTACAAGTAACGTTTTACTTGTTATCAGGTGTTTTACTGATCTCAAAGCGTCATCAGTAGAGTATGACTTAGTAAAAATGAAAATCACACTAGGAGGTTTCAAGGGAGGTTTAATAGTGGCCTTGGGATGCATTTCAAATTCTTCTATGCCTGTAACATGTACTCCATTACTATTTATTGTATCTACTTTCTCCTCGTCTATATCGAGTAACGTTATTTCATAGCCGGCTTTTGCTAGCAACGCTCCATATAATGATCCCATCGCTCCTGCTCCTAGTATTAGTATATTCATTACTAAGCCACCGATAACTTGAGGCAGTTTTCCGTTTGTTTTGCCTTGTTTATTACTTATGTTTAAAAGTGTAGGTTCCCATTATTAGAAACCTTGGCTAGAGAAATGAATATTGATCGCGAGCTGATAGAGTGGGGCAGTAAACATAAAAATATTAAAGTCCTTGTAAATGCAGTCAGAGAACTGGTTAATTGTTGTTATTCTGTAAGAATTAGATGCACAGATCCTCCTATCGCCTCCACGGGATTCCTATATAGTCTGGGGTTTCACCAATACCTTATCAGGAGCTTCTGGTCTGGATTACCATTAGGCGTATATGATATTCCACTGTACAAATGGCTCAACACGGATTTCTCGTTGGAAATCGAACACTTGATTTCGGGTGTAAATGAGATTAGATGCGGTGAACTAGTTATTCCAATAGATGAATTGGATGCTAGAATGAAGAACACTGTTTTCACTCCGAGATCCCACTTGTTATACATAAGAATAAAAGGTAAAGTAGGGGGAAACGTTATTCGATTAAACGTTATTAGACTAGCAAAGCTTATAGAGACCTATGAGCCGGGGTGGGTCAACTCTCTGTTGGACAGCATCTTAAAAGCATTCGACGATCCTAGCTTGCTTATAGACTTAGAAAATAAGGTTCTGGAGGAAACTAGAAAACGAGCGCTACTTTTATCGTTTATCCTCCCAAGAATACCTAGAAGCGTAGATGACTTGAATAAACTAGTTCCTATTGTTAGACTCATTTCAAGGAGGCAGTGAACTACCCTACAAATTGGAGCAGTTCAACTGTTTTATTAGGTTTACATGATATACAGATGGATCTAATAGTTTTAATAAGATAAACATGTTATTGGTGAATTAGACGTGAGTAGTAATTATAATACGGCAAATGAGAAAAAAGGGGATATTGGGAGATTATTAACTGGAATTAGATTAATTTTCAATAACCCTGTAACCAGAAGTTACCTAAGAGCTGGGACTAGGAGAGTCGATTGCTGTGAAGAAGATAAGTGCAGGGAACAAACCGTATTGTTTCATGCTCTCTCATCCTTTACAGGTTCACATGTAACAGGTTGCCCTGTAACAGCAAGATTCCTAAGCTGGATGATCAATGCTACAATAAAAATTGGAGTAAAAGTCCTTAGAGGTGATACTGAAAGTGCGAAAGAGGCTCTCAGGGATCCTGCTGTTAGGAGAGGAGTATCGCTTGTAGTGGAGGGTCTAGCAAGGTATGGTGTTACTGTTCCACAGAAAATGCCTGCCCCCTTCCTTATAGTTTGGAACTTCACGAACATGTGTAATTTAAAATGTATACACTGTTATCAAAGGGCTGATAAGCCTTTACCGGATGAACTTACTCTAGAGGAGAAGCTTGAGGCTGTAAGGCAGATAGATAAGGCTGGTGTTGCAGCTGTAGCTTTAAGTGGCGGCGAGCCGACGATACACCCACATTTCTACAGGATAGTCAAAGAACTAGCTGACAGGGACATATATATATCTGTGGCTACCAACGGTACATTTTTTGCTAAAATGGAAAACCTCGAGAAAGCGGTCAAAGCTGGTATAAGATACGTGGAGGTTAGCGTTGATAGTGCTAAACCTGAAGTTCATGATAGGTTCCGCGGTGTTCCAGGGGCTTGGGAAAAAGCCACAACAGCTCTTAGGAATGCAGTTAAGTTAGGATTAAATAATGGAATGGCTACAACTATCACTAAGTTTAACATAAACGAGGTTGAAGAAATACTTGATCTTGCGGAGGAGATTGGTGTAAATAGAGTCATATTCTTTAACTTTGTCCCAACAGGTAGAGGCGCCGACTATGCATGGATGGACCTGACACCTGAGGAAAGAGAAGAGTTCCTTAAGACAGTCTATCGGGAAATGAAAAAGAGAAGCCTGGAAATAGAGTCTACTGCACCCCAGTATGCAAGAGTAGTCCTCGAACAAAGCCATGGAGAAGAGGTGTCACCAACTCACTTTTATGTAGGCAGTAATAAAATAGTCAATGCTTTAGCAGAATTTGTCGGAGGTTGTGGTGCAGGAAGAATATATGCTGCTCTACAACCAAATGGTGATGTAGCACCATGCGTATTCCTACCTATTAAAACTGGAAATATTAGGGAGAAAATGTTCAGGGAAATTTGGGATACCTCAGAAGTCTTCCAGACTCTCAGAAATAGAGAACTCCTCAAAGGCTACTGCGGCGAATGCCCTTATAAATACGTGTGCGGAGGATGTAGAGCAAGAGCGTATGCATATTTCCATGATATAACTGCACCAGACCCCGGGTGTATCTTGAATAAAAAAGATTGGGATAATATACCTAAACCTCACGTTACTATAAGACAGTCTTCTAAGTCCAGGGATTCTGGTGGTGGGAAGTGAATATTACTTTAGTTTCCTCTCCTGGGCTTAGAAGACTGGAGATTTATCAGAGTATTGGTGTTAGGGCTCCACCTTTAGGACTAGCTTATATAGCCTCAGTCCTTGAAGAAGAGGGCCATAAAGTTAGTATAATTGATGCCCCTACGCTAGAGCTTTCAGTAAAAGAAACTGCAAGGGAGGTTTTGTCTAGGCATCCTGATGTTGTTGGCATATCAGCTGTTACACCTACCGTAAAGGGTGGATATGCTGTTGCTAACCTGTTAAAAGAGAAAGATCCTAGTATTAAGATTGTAATGGGTGGCCCTCACGTTTCTTTCATGTTTGAGGAAGCATTGGCTAATGGAGCTGATTATGTAGTTATAGGTGAAGGAGAACTTACCTCAAAAGAGCTAATTGAATTTCTAGAAAAGAGAGATGGCGAGCCACGGAATATTAATGGGTTGGCATATGTTAGTGAAGAAGGGAAGGTCAGAGTCACTCAGCCTAGACCTCTAATTAAAGATATCGATAAACTTCCTCCACCAGCTAGGCATTTGCTTCCAATGGATAAGTATACATTATTCGATAAGCCTATAAAGATAATTCATGTGATGGCTAGCCGAGGATGCCCTTATGGTTGCATTTATTGTACGACAAGCTATTTCTGGGGTAGACGTTATAGAGTGAGGAGTGTTGAAAAAGTTGTAGATGAAATTGAAGATGCTATGGATACATATAAAACTAATATTGTGGTTTTCTCGGATGACGAGCTGACGCTTATCCGTAAATGGGTCTATGATCTTGTAGAAGAAATTAACCGTAGGGGATTGGATATCACTTTTACTTGTGGTTCTAGAGTAAGCAGTATTAATCCTGATATGCTTAGGGAACTTCGGAGTGCTGGTTGCACCACTATTTATTATGGAGTTGAATCCTATAAGGATGAGGACATAGAAAAAATAGGTAAAAAAATAACAATACAACAAGTAGTCAATGCTGTAAAATGGACTAGAGAAGCGGGTATAGAGAGTGCAGGTAGCTTTATACTAGGATTTCCCTGGCAAACCATTGATGATATGAAAAACACAGTGAAATTCTCGAAGAAACTAGGGGTTGATTATGCCCAGTTCACTGTTGCCACACCTTATCCTGGAACACCGTTATATTACCAGGTAAAGAAGGATAATTTGATCGAGATAACTGACTGGGATTACTATACTACAATTTATCCAGTGATGAAGGGATATCACTTCGAGAGAGAAGTCTTATTCAAGTTGCTGAGCTGGGCTTACAGGAGCTTCTACCTGAGACCAGCATTTATACTTCATCAGATAAGAAGAGGCCGTTTTAAGACGATGTGGGATATTGCTTCCAGAGCTGTTAAAGGATATGTAAAAAGTAAGCTTTCTAAACAGGAGGAAGAAGAATTTTATGAGTTGAAGAAGCCTAAGAAAACGATCAAGGTAACTCTACGAGAACGTTGACTTCAACAATGATTAGATCACTCTTTAATATAAATTATCTTTCCAGTTAGGTATAGAGCAGTTTTTGGCGTGGCATCATTCCTAAAACGCCTGATTATACTTGAGTGACTCTCAGTATTGTAAGGCCTCCTGCACTTGGTGGGAAAATATCTACAGTGTCTTCTTTCTTTAACTCTTCATTCAACCCTCTGTCTAGGAAAACGTTCCGACCGTTAACTAGGATTATAGGATTATAGCCCTTCTCTACATATCTATCTATTTCTCTCTGTATTTCTGGGATACTCTTGAGTAAACACTTGACTTTCCTACAGTTATCATCTAGTTTTACTAGTTTTTCTTTCTATCCTAGAAGCACTCTAAGCCCAGCATATATCCTGACTTTTATAACGGGCATCTTACTATATCCCTCGCGTAAGGGCAACTGGCACAGCTTGGCTGATTTCCCCAGCAATCCATATCATTGGATAGTGTGAGAGTGCAATAGTCCCGTAACGGGCAATCAGGACAGCTCGGATAGTACATGAAATCTAGGTTGAATTTATATTGCGTATAGTTCTCAGAGTTCCAAATATCCATCAAACTCTTTTTATTGAGGTCTCCGAGTATCACAGGGTTTATTGTTCTCGTTACCTTGTAGAAAGTATTTCTCCATCCGTGGGCCATGTATATGCATGGAGCTACTTTGCCGTCCCATCTAACGAACAATGCATTCCTAGAAGCGAAAGGGCACTCTCTTTCGGTCGACAAGCCCAGCTGAGGTAGGCTTATGAGGATGTTATGGATCATACTTAACCTAGCGAGCCTCCCTACTATCCTAGCCACTTTCTCTTTGCATTTGTCATCTATATAGCACGCCAGTGATTTTTCCTGTCCTGGTGTTAATGGAAGAATGTTTGACACAATAAACCTTGTTGCTTTTAGTTTTCCAGCAAGTTCAATGGTTTTAACTAAATTATCTACATTGAGCTTAGTTAGTGTGAACTGGACGATTATTTCCGGCTTTCTAGCCATTTTCTCCTTTCTATACCTATTTATGTCTTCTAGCGCTTCAAGGAGCCTCGAAAGATCCCCGCCTTTTCTTATTATAGAGTATAAATTGCTTTCACTGCTATCTATGCTTATATAGAGCTCATCTACTAAATCTTTTATCCAACTAGTATTTTCCTTGAGATAGTAACCGTTTGTATTCAAAAGTACCTTGAACCCGAATTCCTTGGCTCTCCTGGCAAAGTCCCCGATTCTAGGATGAAGTAAAGGTTCTCCCCAACCTGAGAAAGTTATTTTCCCTACACCTGAGTCATATGCTTCTTTTATGATCTTACCATATAATTCTGGACCCATGAATCCTTCTGGATCCGTCATTAGATTCCTGAAACAATAAATGCATTTATAGTTGCATTTATTCGAGATCTCGATCATTAATTCTCTAGGATGACTGGCCATAGAGGGTTTTACCAGCCATTTTTTCACTTTGAACAATCTGTAAACACCAGTTAAGGATTAATTATAACTATTTATATTATCGTTACCAATATATGAAATGAGAACAATCTTTTCATGTCTTTTTGACAGGGAGTTGAAGTATGTTGACAGGAGGATATATGGGTAAATTCCTTAGAGTAAATCTCTGGAGCGGGAAACTGCAAGACGAGGTTTTACCTGATCACATTCTAAGAAAATGGATAGGTGGTAGAGGCCTAGGAGTATATTTAGCGTTAAAGGAGGTAGATCCTAAGGCTGATCCTCTTGGTCCTAGGAACAAGGTATTTATACTGACAGGCCCTGCAACGGGCGTGGCGGGAGTAACCGAGTCTGGTAGATGGTGTAGTGTAACAAAAGCGCCACTAACAGACACTGTACATGACAGTCAAAGTGGCGGAAACTTCGGTCCAGAATTAAAGTTCGCAGGATATGATGGTATATTCATTGAGGACATGTCCGAGAAGCCTGTTTACCTATGGATCCATGATGGAAAAGCAGAGCTGAGAGATGCAAGTCATTTATGGGGGCTAGATGTTCACTCGACTACAGACAAAATACGAGAAGAGTTGACGGGCGAGGTAGGTGTGAATGAAGCGAGTAAAATCAAAGTAGCTGCTATAGGTCCTGCAGGTGAGAGGCTAGTTAAATTCGCCGCAATAATGAACGATAAGAACAGGGCAGCTGGAAGAGGAGGACACGGAGCTGTCCTTGGTAGTAAAAAACTCAAGGCTATAGCAGTCCTGGGACATCAAGTCCCGAAGATAGGTAAAATGGATCTATTTAGAGAAGTAGTCAAAGATATAGTGAAAAAACATAAAGAGAATCCTGTCACAAGCGAAGGCCTTCCACAGCTAGGAACAGCTATACTCGTCAATATAATAAACCAAAACGGATTGCTACCGACCAAGAACTTCCAATCAGGCTATTTCGAGGGAGCCGAGAAAATAAGTGGTGAAACGCTAGCCGAAACCTACCTAGATAAGAAAAAGAGCATAGAAGAAGCATGCTGGGGCTGTGTAATAACTTGTGCTAGATACTCCCGAGTAGGAAAATCACCCTTCAGCGGTGAAGGTGGCGGCCCCGAGTATGAAACCGTCTGGGCTTTTGGAGCCCAGACAGGCAATGATAATTTCGAGTCCGTTATAAAGGCTAACTTCTTAGCCAATGAACTAGGCTTAGACACTATTTCGACGGGCAATACGATTGGAGCCCTCTTTGAGCTCTTGGAAAAAGGCAAATTCCCCAAAGAAAAGCTGAGGGGGTTGAAAGCAGAGTGGGGTACCCCTGAAGCCGTGGTTGAGCTAACGTGGAGAACAGCGTTTAGAAGCGGAGTAGGGGATGAGCTTGCAGAAGGCTCCTATAGGCTGGCAAGCAAATACGGTGCACCAGAACTATCCATGAGTGTTAGGAAACAAGAGCTACCTGCATATGATCCTAGAGGGGCACAAGGCCATGCCTTAGCATATGCAACAAGCAACAGAGGAGGCTGTCACTTAAGAGCTTATATGATAAGCCCTGAAGTACTGGGAGTACCTATGCTTGTAGACAGGTTTGAGACGAAAGGCAAACCTGCCCTTGTTAAAGAGTTCCAGGATGTATTCGGTGTAATTGACTCTATGATTCTATGTAAATTCAGTAGTTTTGCCTTATGGGATGAGGATTATGCCAAGATACTTTCTGCAGTAACCGGCTGGGATATTAGTAAAGATGAAGTCCATAAAATAGGTGAAATGATATATAATGCTGAGAGGGCATTCAATGTGTTAAGCTTCGGAGATGGAGTTGAATATGATACGCTTCCTCCTAGATTCTTGAAAGAACCCATGCCTGAAGGTGCTAGCAAGGGACAGGTGGTAAGGCTAGATGAAATGCTTCCTGAATACTATAAGCTAAGAGGTTGGCTCAATGGAAGACCAACAAGAGCAAAACTAGAGGAATTAGAGCTTAAATGGATTGCAGATAGGTTAGAAGAAGAAAATCTTCTACCGGAATAAGTCCCAACCCCACAATTGTCTATTTTTCAATTAACCCCTTCTTATAGGCCTTCATTAACAACTCAAGCTTCTCCTGATCCAAACCCGTTGAGCCTAACTCAAGCCTTCTCTTCTTAATTCTACTGAGAATTGAATAATCTAGAAATACTATGTACTCGGCTCTTTGCATATCCCCTTCATCTATAGATACTACCGGTAAACCTTTGCTTTCAACTAAACCGGTAAACGCTGGTATACCAGTTACTATCAAACCCTCGATTCTTCTAGATAATAGGAGTTCTATAGCTTTCGAATCATACGGGTCATTCTCACCCACGATGATTACAGATCCTTCTGGGATTACTCCATTGATAACTTTTTCAAGGTTCTTCAACGAATCAATTGTTAGTCTCTCAATATAATATCCAATAGCCTTATCCTTCCTAGCTAAACTAGTTATACTGCGAAGCAAAAGATTTTTCTCTTTTCTAACTTCGGTTAACAACGACTCTAAGTCAGTTAATCTTTTCTCTAAACTATATATCCTGCCTTTATATTTCTCTACCTGAATTTCCTGTTCTACCTCTTTCCTTAACTCGCGTACAGCATTCTTCTGAGCTTTCTTAAAATAATCCAGTTCGTTATTCAGCTTTCTTATTTCGTTTTCCAGCTTCCTACGAGTGTATAACAAATATTCTAGACGTTCCCTATATTCAGCCAGGGCAATAGTACATGACTCCTCTTGCACTTTTTTCTGAACGTTGGAGGCATTATCTTTTCTGCCTATAGATGATAGCTCAACAATACCTATTTTCCTCTCAATCTCATCTTCTACAGCCTCTGCTATAGTTTTACCTTTTACAATAGCTTCTTTGATCTTATCAATATCCAAGTTTAGCTTCCTCTTAGAAACATAGACCTCGATCTGCTTGAATTTCTCACTGAGCTCCCTGTAAGCCTTGTATGCGGCTGCAAGGGCATCCCTTTGATGAGTATCCTCATATTCAGGGTATGTTTGGTCAGCTAGAGATCTTTTCTCAGCGGTCGATAGACTGACAGGTGGAACATATAATTGCGTGTTAAACATTGCCGACAGCTTCTTGACAGTGTCAGGTGGAGGATTAACGTCTGTAGCAATCACTACTGGCTTACCTATATCAGATAATATTGAGGCAATTTTTGAGCGATCCAAGTTTTTAGAAGAATATAAGTACAATATGTTCCCTGATATATCAAGGACTGCTAGTCCAGTATATATTCCCGGGTCAACGCCAACAATCACGGGTCTCTGGGAGAGGGTTATATCCCGTTCTCCTATGATGAGTTTCTGGCTATATAGTGGCGTCACCCGGATCCTATAGTCCCGTCCATCATATGGTTTTATTAGACCATATATCTTCTCCCTTCCCGCGTAAACTGTAAATATTGCTGATTCCAGCCCTCCCTTACTCCTCCTATAGGATTCATCGTAGTCTAAGCCGCCTTTGTCAAGAGTCTCTTTTATCTTTTGCGCCACCTGACTGATAATACTATTCAATCTTCTCTGATATCTTCCCTGGCTCCAGCCTCCTTTTGATCCCCCTCTTGCTTTGGATACCGTTATACGCGTTTTTTCCTCCCTTAACCGGACTTGCCCTCCTATTCCCTTTTCAGCTAAGAGTGCTGCTATGTAGGCTGTTTTCCCTGGCGATAATTTCCCCGGATGAATGCTTATACCATGCTTTTCAGCTACAGTTTTTATGGGTATGAATCTTCCGTCGTTATATGTTACTTGCATCAGTTTTGTTTCCGGAGGGAGCAACGATAGTATCTTGGCTATTCCTTGCTCGGTAGGTGCTAGTTCATATACATTGTCGATTCCTATAGATGAAACATTATACTCCCACGCGAGTCTAATGATCCTGGGTAGAGTAGCTTCCTCGTTCTTATATAATACCCTCTTATCTGAATCGATTACTATGAGAGAATACCTAGGCTTGTATATCGATGAGGGACTACTTCCTGCATTTATATCTACACCCATATATGTAGATTTCCTCTCAGACATTAGTGCCTCCCTTAATCTCTCTTAGGACCTCTTCCGGATCCACTCCAACTTTGAATTTCTTGTTGAAGAATCTTATTATGTAATACACATCTCTTTTTAATAATTGATTCGCATTCGGATCTCCTTTGCATACATATTGCGGCCAATCTATTACATAGGGTTTACCTTCAATGGAAATGAAAATATTGTACTCACTGAGATCACCATGGACTATCCCTGCTTTTTTGTAAGCAATTAGGATTGTGTTAATTATATCGGAGAGTAACTCTAGCGGGTTATCTATACTATTACTCGGAAGAGCATATAGTTCTACTCCTTCTATGTATTCTTGCACTACGGCGTGCCTGTTGTAATCTATTGGTTTGGGAACTAATGCCTCAAGCTTGTATAGAGTGTCCAGGGCCTTGAACTCTCTTTCACCTATCAGTTTGGCTTTGAGTATCCATTGCTTTCTTGTAGAATCTGCCATGTATACCCTGGTTTTCCTTACCCTTTTAAATGACCTAGTACCTTCACGGTGAAATTTAAGGACAAGCCTCATACCACTAGGGGATAATGCATCATAAACCTCACTCTCTTTGCCTACACCTATCTTGGGCCCTAGTTCCGATACCGTGCCTCTCATTGCTAATGTTCTTAAGGACAGTAGATCCAAAGCTTGAAATGTTAGAGTATAACCCATGAGCTGATGTTTTCCTTTCTTTATGAGCTTTGATTCAATTAGTCTCTCAAGGGCTTTTCTAAACCTACCGGGTGGTAATCTGGATCTTTTCTCAACCAGTTCGATCGGTGGGTATTCATATTTTATAAGAAGAGATTCTATTGCTCTTAGAACTCTAAACATATCATTATCTGTTTTATTGTAAAGTATGGCTAACTGTGAAACCATTTTTCTTCATCCGGTTTATCTTTGCTTGTATAAGAGTAAAATAAGTTAAATGATAATCGATTTCTGTAAAAATTATAAAGAAATAATTAAATATAAAAAGTTTAATTGAATAATAATTAATTGGATGGTGAGAAGCTTGAGTAATGAACAAAACAAAATACCTGTCCCTGAAAAGGAAGGAATCTATGAGAAAGATGGAGTTCTATATGTAAGAGGCTTCAACTACATTGAAAGAGTAGCCGATGCTCTCTCAGGTGAAACAAGGATCTTGATACTTAAGAAGCTTAGTGAAGGAGAGATGGATGTCGCTGAGCTAGCTGAGGTTTTAAATCATAGTAAAGCGAATATAAGCAGTCAGATAAGAAAACTCGAGGAAGCTGGGCTTGTCAAATCTGCATATAAACCAGGTAAGAGAGGTATAAAGAAAATTGTTCAAAGAACAATAAAGGAGATTAGAATATTTCTCGAATAAACCTCAACTATACTCTTTTAGAAACTTAACAGCCCCAATAAAGGATTTGAAAGGCGGACTAGGATCCAGTGGTCTGCTCTTAAACTCCGGGTGCGGCTGGTATGCTATAAAATAGGGATGCATACTCTTTTTTAATTCTATTATTTCAACTCTATTCTCATCATCCATACTAACAGCTGAAACTCGAAGTCCTACTGCCTCTAATTTGTCAATATAGTCCGGGTTTACCTCGTACCTATGCCTGTGTCTCTCGTAGACTATGTGGTTTTGATAAACTTCATATGCCATTGTATTAGGCAGTATCTTTACAGGTAATGCACCAAGCCTCATAGTACCTCCAAGTCTTTTAAGTTTAGATTGTTCCTCCTGAAGTACTATCACTGGGTGGGGAGTATTTGGATCCGCCTCCGTCGTATTAGCCCCCTTGAGCCCGGCCAAATGTCGTGCTATCTCAACAACACTTAGTTGCATGCCTAGACATATACCGATCAAAGGTTTCTCTGCTTCTCTAGTTACCTTTATTGCTTCTATCTTACCCTCAAATCCTCTTTTACCAAAACCTGGAAGGATAACTACTCCATCCCCCATTAATATCTGATTAGCGTCGAGAGCACCACGTTCTATATCTGTTGCTTCAAACCATTCTAACTCTAGTCTCACTCTATGAAAAGCTGCGGCATGTTTTAACGCTTCTACTATGCTTATATAGCTATCTTTAAGCTTAACATATTTACCTACCATTGAAACTTTAAGAGTTTCTAAGCCGTCCTCTATCCTGTCAACAAAGTCGATCCACTCGGAAAGATTAACTCTATCGTTTTCATCTAGCGATAGTTTTCTGAGAACAAGCCTCGTTAGCCTCTGTTCTTCAAGAATAAGGGGGACCCTGTATATTGTTGAAACATCATAACTGTTTATCACTGCCTCAAGGGGGACGCTACCATAAAGCGATATTTTTCTCTTTGCAGCTAAATCAAGAGGTGTGTGAGATCTTGCTACTATTATATCAGGCTGTATTCCTATTCTCCTTAGTTCTTGAACGCTGTGTTGAATAGGTTTAGTCTTCTGTTCCCCTGTAGTATGCAAATACGGGGATAATGCGACATGTATATATACCCGGTTTGATTCACCCATCTCTAAACCCATTTGCCTTATGGCTTCTAAGAATGGAAGGCCCTCAATATCTCCCACTGTACCACCTATTTCTACTATTGTGATATCTGAACCCGTACCTCTCGATACTGCTCTTATATGCTCTTTTATAACATCTGTTACATGAGGTATTACTTGTACTGTTTGGCCTAGATAGTCTCCTCTTCTTTCTTTCTCAATCACCTCCATGTAAATTTTTCCCGTAGTTATGTTATTCTTTTTTGAAAGATTTACACCCAGGAAACGCTCGTAATGACCAAGGTCTAGATCCGTTTCTCCTCCATCTTCTGTTACATATACCTCTCCATGCATATAGGGATTCATTGTGCCTGCATCAACGTTTATGTATGGATCTATTTTGATTATAGTTACGCTATACCCTCTTTTCTGGAGGAGCATGCCTAGTGAAGCTGATGTTATACCTTTTCCAACACTGGATAGCACTCCACCAGTCACAAATACATATTTCTCCACAGCAAATCCACCATTGCCCCATCAAGTGGGGCACGCCCAAGAGAATGTGCCTCGTATTTGTGATATAACAAGGACCTGAAAAATGTTTCCAATTCACCTTAAAGCTACCCAGAGCTGATATAGCGAGGACCATGTTACGTATAAAAGGGGGTAATATGTAAAGCCACCTATTATTAATGCTCTAATTAAATCTCTCCAACCAACTCCTACAATGTTCTTTTTAAGCAATGGAATAATAGCCAAGAATAGCACAGTTGCCCCAGCAAAGGATAGCTCGAATCCCCATATACTTCCCTGGAAATATTTCGCTCCACTATAAAGTTGCTCTAGAAAGAATAGGAATCCCATAATTACGCCTGCAATACTATACAGCTTAAATGCTCTATCACTTAAAGGCGTCTCAAGCATTGACATAGTACTTGCACCGCCCAGCTATTGACATGATTATATTTGCGGGGTAAATAGTATTCTCCAATAGGTGTCTGGATTGGCTAAAGATACGATGTCAGTAATCGATGTAGCAGCATGGGTTAGTACTACAGGTAAAAACATTGTTGAGACATCAAGACTTGTAAATATTTACAAAATCGATAAACTGTTCTTATTTAAGCTACACACCAAAATAGCTGGTCGTGAAATCCTTGTAATAGAACCTGGAAGGCGTATACATTTCTCCAAGAGCACCTCCACCCCTAAAGAGTTCAAGCAAGACAGCGTACTTACAGCACTTAGGAAGTATACCAGAGGAGGAATTGTTAGGAATATTCAACAACTAAACAACGATAGAATAGTTACCCTAAACATAAAGGATCATAAGATTATTGTCGAATTAATGAAGAAAGGTATACTGGCACTACTTGACAAAGAATCCAAAATCATAGTGGCGACTGAATATAGAAGAATGAAGGACAGAAGGATAAAGCCTAAGGAATTATACATAATGCCGCCCAACAAAAATCCGCAGATTACCTTGTTATCAACGGAAGAGCTCAAAGGTCATTTAATAAAGGGTCAAGATCTTGTAAGAGGACTTGTAAGAGGACTAGGCCTACCCGGTGAATTCGCCGAAGAAACCGTTCATCGCGTTGGACTCGATAAAAACATGAAACCGTCTGAACTAGATAGTAGTCAAATCGAATTATTACAAGCCGGACTAAAAGAAATATATGAGGAAGCAATTCAAGGTAGGGGTTATGTGGTATATGAAAATGAAACCCCTATTCTTGCTGTTAGCTTTAAACCGACACTGTACCTGGAGCGTGACTTGAAAGTAGAGTACTATAACACACTAGATGATGCTCTTGATGTTCTATATAGCAAAAGATTGAGAGAGCCTAAAGGGTTAGAGAAGATAATGAAGGAAGAAACTGGCAGGGTTCTAGCGAGCATTGAAAAGCACAGAAAGTTAGTCGAAGAATACACTTCTAAATCAGCTGAACTTAGGGAACAAGCAATATTTATGTCCCAATATTATGCAGAGTTCGAAAAAATCCTTGGATACATAAAAAAGCTAAAGGAAGAAGAAGGCTGGGATGCTATAAGAAAACTTGGCTGGGTTGCTTCAGTAGATCCCTCTACTGGAAATATCATAGTATTAATTAAAGATAGAAACATTAAACTTAACATTCAAAAGAAATTGGATGACATTTTAAATGATATGTATAAACTTGCAGGTGAGTTAGAAGGAAAAGCTAGACGGGCTCAGAAATCTCTCCAGGACTTGGAGAAAATGTTAACCGATGCAAAAAAGAGGGCTGTTAGGAGGTTTTTACGGGGTTTTTACAGGAACAGGAGGAGAGCATGGTATGAAAAGTATATTTGGAGTATAACTAGAAACGGCTTCCTAGTTATAGCCGGTAAAAATGCCGATCAAAACGAGAGTATTGTAAAGAGATACCTTGAGGATAATGATGTTTTCTTACATGCTGAAATACACGGAGCACCAGCCACTATAATGAAAACTGGGGGAAAGGAACCAACTGAAAATGATATATGGGATGCATCAATTCTAGCTGCATCCTACAGCAGGGCATGGAAGGCTGGTGCAGGATATGTTAATGTTTTTTGGGTAAAGGGTTCGCAGGTGTCTAAGTCTCCTCCAGCAGGAGAATACATCTCAAAAGGAGCCTTCATGATATATGGAAAGAAAAACTATGTGCGAGGAGTCAGGCTAACTCTTGCATTTGGTTTGGAGCCTGTGGAGGACTGTTTTCTTAGGGTTTTAATAGGAAGCGAAGAGGCCGTATCAAGGAAATCATGGTTATACGTTACTATAGTCCCAGGCGATAATCCTATGGATGAATTCCCAGAGGTTTTTAAGCGGAATACTTCCAAGCTTGTAGGTAATGATTGTTTGGTCATTGAATCCTATCCTAGCGAAGAATTAACAGAGAGATTACCAGGTAGATTTAGAAAGATAAATGCATCACTAGGGAAAAAGGAGTATAGGCCGCCTTTTCAAAATAAAGCTCTCACCGATTTGTATATGTAAATTTAATCTATTAGCCACACTAATATTATAACTACATGGTGAGGCAAGTTTGAGCTATATGGAGGAAGAACCTATAGGAGACGAGGAAATTCTACTAGTAAAAGACGTAATGAGCACTCCACCTATTACAGTTTCCCTTGATACTACTGCGAAAGAAATAGCAAGAATAATGAGTGTAAGGGGCATAGGTAGTGTTATTGTTATAGACGGGAAAGGGGAGATAGCTGGAATTATCACTGAAACTGATTTGATTAAGAGAGTACTCGCGCCTGGACTTAAGCCTGACGAAACGAAAGCTGAAGACATAATGACTAGGAAAGTGGTAAAAACTTATGCGAGTGATAAGCTAAGCGATGCAGTTTATAGAATGAAAGATTATGGTATTGGCCATTTACCAGTAGTAGATATAAAAACCAGAAAATTAGTTGGTTTGATATCTAAAACTGATGTGGCATTATTGTCCCCTATGTTCATGGAGCTTCTTTATATTTCAACGGGGAGAAAAATAAGGGAAGCGGGTTAAGGCTGTTTAATTTATATGCATAGTTCTTTTTACTAGATTCTATAGAGTAGGTTTTAGAGGTGAAGCCTTTGAATCTAGATAACATTCCAATTAAGGATTTTTCGAGGACTGCTTGTGTGCTATCCAAAGATGAATCACTGAGTGAAGCACTCAGAGCTATGAAGAAATGTAAAAGTGACAGAATCATACTTAAATCAAAAACAGAAGATATAGCTGGAATAGCAACTAAGTTTGATATAACAATGAAACTAGCTACAGAACGAACCAGGAGGACTGAACCATCATCTTGGAGAATCTCAGGTTTTATGAGTTACCCTGTTCTTACAATAGGTCAAAATAAAAGTGTGCGCGTAGCTGTCGAGATCATGTGGAAGAACAAGTTTTCGAGTTTGCCTATACTGGATAGCGACGTGCAAATATTTGATAAATTCAGCATAGCAGAGTTATTGGTTGACAATAAAACCAATGTACTTGAAATATCAAGGACGCCGCCAATAACACTAAGATTAAGCGATAGAATCCTACATGCAAGAATGAAAATAGCTGAAAGCAATATTAGCTTCCTACCTGCGATAGGCGATGATGGAGATTTTAGGGGAGTTATTGGAATAGATGAAATCCTCGATATTCTAACGGAATACTATGAAACTTCGAGAAAGACCCCCAAGCATCTTACTGAAATTTCATACCTGGTAGTAGGTGACGCAATAAAACAGAGGCCTCCTACAGTGGGAGCAGGGGATGCTGTAGGTGAAGCGGCAAGTTTAATGCTAAAAAACGGATATCGGGGAGTTGTGGTGTTAGATAACTCTGGAAAACCTGTTGGGTTAATAACAGGTCAAGAGTTAATAGGATATCTAAGGAGAATGGGGGGAAATCTTATTCCACCTAACTCTATTAACCGACGAGTTTAACTCCAAGATCATGGAGTAGGGAAAATTGCCTGCATCATGTAACAAGAATGCCAAGTTTATTATAGATAGAATGCATGGAGATTTAGCCAGATGGCTTAGAATCCTAGGTTACGATACCCTGTATAGCCCGAATTTATCAGACTATAGGATAATTCAAATTGCCAGAAGAACCGGGAGGATTATTGTCACAAGGGACAGAGGCCTTGTAGCGTGGGCAAGGAGAAAAAAGCTAAAAGCTTATATTATTGCAGGAATCGAGCCCGAAGAGAAGTTAAGTGAAATAGCGAAATACACTCATATTTGCCTAGACTTTGACTGGAACAGGACAAGGTGCCCTTTATGCAACAACATGCTAGTTAGAATACCGAAAAATGAAGTAAAAGGTAAGGTCCCCCCTAAGGTCTATGAAGAGCACGAAGAATTCTGGTATTGTAATAGGTGCAATAAAATATATTGGATTGGGTCTCACTGGAAGGATATCCTTTCACGGCTCGAAAAAGCGAAAAGCCTTACATCAAGGGGAAGCAAATAATATTTTGGTAGGGGTGGATTGTATGGAAGCTAGACCTGTAGGCCCAGAGGAGCTCTCTTTCGATGAAGGCGTGTTTCTAGTGAAACTTGCCAGAAGAACTGTGGAGAAGTACCTTGGAGTAACTAGTGAAGCCTATTCTGAACTTCCAAACGAGAAATTTGGAAGACCTGGTGCTGCTTTTGTTACAATTGAAACCTACAACAATGAGTCTAGAAGTTTAAGAGGATGTATAGGCTACATAAAGCCAGTAAAGCCGCTATATCTCACGGTGAAAGAAGTAGCATTACAAGCAGCATTTAATGACCCTAGGTTCCCTCCTATGAGAAAGGATGAAATCAACAATATAACCTTCGAAGTATCTGTGCTAAGTGAAATGGAAAAGGCGCCCTCGGATCGAGAGAATAGGAAGAAGTTTGTGAAGATAGGGAGAGACGGGTTACTTGTCGGTTACGGACTAATTTCCGGTTTACTTCTTCCACAGGTACCAGTTGAATACGGTTGGAGCATTGAAGAATTCCTGTCAGAGACCTGTGTTAAGGCTGGATTGCCTTGGGATTGCTGGTTCAACCCAAGAGTAGATGTATACAGGTTTCGAGCCCGCATATGGAGAGAGGTGAAACCGAAAGGAAGAATAGAAGAGCGAGACCTTCATCAAGAGTGGCTAGAGAAAACAAGTTATCGGGCTTAAATTCTTAAAGTTTATGGATACAGGTTATGTAATTCAGGCAAGGGAGGGAAATGAGATGTCTTTATGGGTAAAACTAAAGGAAATGGTTGGCATGTGGAAAACGATATTCCTACTAGCTAAGAAGCCTGATGATGAGGAATTCAAGCTTATATCAAAGCTAACTTTCTTAGGTTTCGGCCTAGTAGGTGGTATAGCTTATATTATACATCTAATATTCGTTATAATGTCCTAGCCCCAACCTTCGTTTCATCCAATACTATTTAAATGATGAGAAGGAACCTCAATCTTTCCAGGTGTAAGCTGGTGAGCGAGCAGGAGAAACCTATTAGAAGACAGTTTTACGGGATCAGTGTTACTGCTGGAAGAGAAATAGCTGTGGCTCTCATCATAAAACAAAGGGTGACAACCATGGAATTACCCGTATACTCGATCATTGTCCCAGACAGAATAAGAGGTATGATTATCCTCGAAGTAGAAGGATTGCATGCACTATATCAAGCAACGCTAGGCGTCAAACACGTCAAGAGACGGAGGCCTGTGCTAATCAAGGAAAATGAAATTGAGCAATTCGTGGTAGTTAGACCTGTTACAGTACACCTAAAACCTGGTGACATAGTTACTATAATACGTGGACCGTTAAGAGGAGTTAAAGGCAAGGTTATTAATGTAAATGAAAAAAAAGAGGAGGTTGAGTTAAGCATATTAGAAACTGATTTCCGTATGACTACGACAGTGCCTCTAGATGATGTGAGGCCTGCCGAGGGTGAGTAAACATGAGTAGTGGAAGAGAGAAAGTATTAACGTTTCTTGTGGAAGGAGGAAAAGCTAGACCTGGCCCCCCGTTAGGTCCTACACTCTCCTCTGCAGGGTTAAATGTAGGAAAAGTTATCCAAGAGATAAACGAGAAAACTAAATCCTACGAAGGATTAACAGTTCCTGTGAAAATCATAGTGGATCCGTCAACAAAGAAATATAGAATAGAAGTAGGTATACCTACTACAACAGCCTTACTGCTCTTAGCTGTAGGAGCAAAGGAGCCTAGTGGTGATCCTATGCACCAGAAGATAGGTGATCTTCCTATTGAGAAGATTGTTGAAATAACATTACAGAAGAAACCTCAGTTACTTGCAAAAACATTGAAGCGAGCAGTCGAGACTGTTCTTGGATCAGCGAGAAGCATAGGAATAACTGTTGATGGGAAAGACGCTAAAGAGGTCAGTAAAGAGGTTGATGAAGGGAAATACGATGCGCTTCTAGCTAAATATGAAGAAGAATGGGTGGAGGAAGAGGATTAATAAACCCCTTTCACAGAGCTTCTAATTACTCCCTAACAATGTGGGGAGGAGGCTAATAGGCCGTTAGAGGTGTGAAATATGCCTCTGGACATGGATACGGTTAAGAAGAAAGTTGAAATAGCATTAAAACTAGGTAAAAAAAGAAACTTCCTCGAGTCGGTCGATGCCACAATAGTGCTTAAAGGAATAGACCTAAAAAGTCCTGAAGCTAGGATAAGGGAAATAGTATACCTACCTAACAAACCCAACAAAGATGTAAAAATTTGTATTGTTGCAGAAGGAGATTTAGCATTAAAGGCAAAGCAATTAGGCTTAGATGTATACAGTAGACAGGATTTGCAGGGGATAGAGAAAAAAGAAGCAAAACTGATCGCTCAGAGATGTAACTGGGTTTTAGTACAAGTACAGTTGATGGGTTTAGCAGGAAGGTTTTTGGGACCAGCCCTTGGACCTAGGGGGAAAGTCCCAACACCGTTGCCACCAAATGCCAACCTAGAGGACTATATTGACAGATACAAAAAAGCGGCTATGGTTAGGATAAAGGGGCAACCCCAAATAAGTTTAAGGATAGGGACAGCCGATATGAATCCAGATAAACTAGCCGAGAATCTCCATGCAGTATATAATATAGTCGAACAAAAACTAGGACCTCAATCCATAGCTAAGGTAATTGTTAAAAAGACCATGGGAATACCTGTGGAGGTGTAATAGGATGAGCCAGGTAGTCATTAAGAGAGGTAGACTGGAGGTTCCTGAATGGAAGAAGAAAGCTGTAGGAGAACTAGCTACTGAGATTAAGAAATATAAAGTAATTGGAGTAGGATCGCTTGAGAGGCTGCCAACTGCTCAGTTCCAGCAAATTAGGAAGAAACTTAGGAATAAAGTGCTGTTTAAGGTAGTTAAGACGAGTATAGCGGTTAGAGCTTTAGAGAGAGCTGGAATAGATCTAGAGAAGCTGCAACATTATGTAACAGGTAGCTTGATGGTTGTACTTACTGATATGAACCCCTTCGAACTAGCTAAGACTCTTGACGAATTAAAAGTCCCGGTCCCAGCAAAGCCTGGTCAAGTGGCTGAAAGCGATATAATTGTTCCAGCAGGAGATACTGGTATAAAACCTGGACCGCAACTGAGTACCTTCAGCAAACTAAAGATACCTTACCAGATCAAAGGAGGTAGTGTTTGGATCAGTAAAGATACTGTGGTTGCAAGGAAAGGCAGTGTAATTAGCAGTGATCTAGCAGGGTTCCTCCAAAAAATGGGTATACTTCCATTTGAGGTAAGCGTAAAACTAAGAGCAGTCTATGACGGGGGAATCGTGATTCCCGGCGATAGATTAAAGCTTGATTTAGAACAGACTACAAGTGAATTGCTAAAGGCTGTTAGATCCGGATTAGAAGTCGGTAGCGAAATAGTATATCCTGCCAAGGAGGTTATCGAATTAACTCTTACCAAGGCTTATAGAAGAGCAGTCGCTATCGCCTCTGAAGCTGGATACCTGACACCGGAAACTGCAGAACAAGTATTCAGATCAGCTATAATGAAAGCAAATGCTATCATCGCGAGTTTTAGTGAAGATATAGCTAAGGAAGTTGGTGTTGAACCTATAGCGGCGGCACCCGTAGCAGCTGCAACAGCACCAGCAAAGGAAGAGAAGAAGGAAGAGGAAAAGAAGGAAGAAAAAGAAGAGGAAGAAGAAGAACTATCCGAGGAAGACCTCGCAGCAGGCCTCGGAGCACTATTCGGATAATGAATCTTTTTAACCCTCTTATACATTAAACCCAGCTTAGGATTCACTGCATGATGTGTGGAGGTGTCTGATATGGAATATATATATGCGGCTCTGGTTCTCCATTATGCAGGTAAGGAGATCACAGAGGAAAATGTGAAGAAAATACTTGAGGCTGCAGGTGTTGAAGTAGACGATGTAAGAGTGAAAGCCCTAGTAGCTGGTCTTAAGTCGATAGATATTGAAGAAGTTATAAAGAACGCTATGGCCTCTCCTATAGCGGCGGCACCCGTAGCAGCTGCAACAGCACCAGCAAAGGAAGAGAAGAAGGAAGAGGAAAAGGAGGAAGAAAAAGAAGAGGAAGAAGAAGAACTATCCGAGGAAGACCTCGCAGCAGGCCTCGGAGCACTATTCGGATAAACTCTGCCTCTTCTGTTTTTGCAATATTCATCCTTACTCATTCAAAGAATATCTATCCATTCGTCTCTGATGTTCTATTATATTCTCAAGATGCCTCCATTAATTCACTTGGGGATGAGTTTTGGAGGGTGAAGCAAGCGAGAAGGAATACGCGTTGAAGTTCTTCAAAGACAATGGGTTCAAACGCTACAAATGTAAAGTTGGGAAAGAGTATTTTTGGTCCTTAGGAGAACATGAAACATGCCAAGATGCTCCATGTACTGAATATTGGTTTGACAAAATACCTTCTATCAGAAGGCTTAGTGTTAAGGAAGCTAGAGAACTCTTTCTAGGGTTCTTCGAAAGAAACAGTCACACAAGGCTTGAGCCGAGGCCAGTTGTTGCTAGATGGAGAGACGATCTCTTCCTTACAATTGCTTCTATAGTTGTTTTCCAACCTCATGTTACTGGAGGCCTAGTTCCTCCTCCTGCCAATCCGTTAGTAATTTCACAACCCTCTATCAGGCTTGAAGATATAGATAATGTAGGCTTGACTATCGGTAGGCATTTGACTAGCTTTGAAATGGCTGCACACCATGCTTTCAACTATCCTGACAAGATGATATACTGGAAGGAAAAAACTGTCGAGTATGCTTACCAGTTCTTCACTGAAGAAATGAGAATACCTAGAGAATTAATCACTTTCAAAGAATCCTGGTGGGAAGGTGGAGGGAACGCTGGACCGTCATTCGAGGTCGCCGTAGGCGGATTGGAGCTAGCGACACTAGTGTTCATGAAATATAAAATAACAGACAAAGGATACGAAGAAATACCGATTAAAATAGTTGACACAGGATATGGAGTAGAAAGATTATCTTGGTTTACCGCGAAAACACCCACCGCCTTCCATGCTATTTACGGCGAGCTACTAGCAAAATTCAGGAACAATCTAGCAATAGAAGAACCAGATGAGTCTATATTATGGAAAGCCTATAAAGCAGCGGGGAGACTGGATCCTGAGAACCCTCAAAGCATTAAACAGTATTTCAAGCGGATTTCGAAGGAGACTGGACTTAGTATTGAGCATATTAAAGAGAACTTAGATAGAGAAAGAGCCCTATATAGCATCTTAGATCACACGAAGACGATTGTATTAATGCTTGGAGATGGAATTGTACCAAGTAACACTGGAGAGGGTTACTTAGCTAGACTTGTCGTTAGACGTGCCCTTAGGCAATTATGGAAAATAAAAGCAGAGAATTCTCTGCAAGAACTCATTGAAATGCAGATAGATTACTGGAAAAACAGTTTCCCTCGATTAATAGGGTCGAGAGACTATATACTCGATGCTGTGGCTTATGAAGAAAATAAATATAGAGAGACACTAAGGAAAGGAATATCCATAGCATTAAAGATTGTCCAGAAAAGTAAGAGAATAACAATAGAAGATTTAATTAAGCTATATGAAAGCAATGGAATCCCTCCTGACTTAATAGCAGAAGAAGCAAAGAAGAATAACCTAGAAATAGATGTTCCAGAAAACTTTTACAGCATAGTCGCATCTAGACATGAGTCACAAACCAAACTAGGAAAGAAATCCGGAGAAGATAAAGGGCAACTACCTGGTAACATAATAGATTGGGCTTCACAATTTCCTGCAACAAAAAGACTCTTCCACGAAGACTCCTATCGAAGAGAATTTTATGGAAAACCAATAGGATACAACGGAGTATACCTCATACTAGACCAAACCGCCTTTTATCCTATCGGAGGAGGCCAAGACTATGATACAGGTACCATAACTACGGAATCGGGACAATACGAAGTTAAAGGAGCCTACAAAACCCGAGGAGATGTAATAATCCATGTCCTCGATAAGCCATTTAAACCTGCCAATCTCGTTCACGGCAAAATCGACTGGATCAGAAGATACAGATTAATGCGGCATCACACTGCCACTCACGTCGTGCTTGGGGCAGCTAGAAGGGTTCTAGGCAAACATGTATGGCAGGCAGGAGCTGAAAAAACCGTCGAGAAGGCACGCCTAGATATAACTCATCATAAACCGTTGAACCAAGAACAAATTAGTGAGATTGAAAGGCTGGCAAATTATATTGTTGACTGCCGAAAGAAAGTTTCAACATTCATTTTCGATAGGAATACGGCCGAAGAAAAATACGGTTTCGGGTTGTATCAAGGTGGAGTACCCAGAACACCATATATTCGTGTGGTAGACATTGACGGCTGGGATACTCAGGCATGTTTCGGAACTCACTTACAAAACACGGGAGAAATCGGTGGAATAAAAATCGTAAATGTAGAAAGACTAGCAGACGGCATTATAAGGTTAGAATATGTAGCGGGAACTAGAGTAGCAGAAAAAGCCGGTGAGTATGATAAAGTTCTCTCCAGCGTCGGCGAGTTACTCAAATCAGACAAAGAGAACCTTCCCATTAGAGTTAGAAAACTCATAGAATACGAGAGGATGCTTGAATCTAGCCTGAATAAATACCGTAAAGTATACGTGGATTTCCTTACAAGATCAGTAATTGAGATAAAAAGCGTGGAGCTACTCGTCTTTGAGCCGCTGGAAAAAGAACAAAAGGCTGTCCAGGATATTCTAAAACAGGTGACAAGTTCGAGGGAGAGACTTGTTGCTCTGGCTATACTAAATATAGGGGATTCCCATCAGATATTCATAGCTTTAAGCGGCAAGGCTGCAAGAACCATCACTGCAAAAGAGATTGCTAGGAAGCTCCTCGAATTAATCCCTGGAAAAGGTGGAGGTGGCAAAACTTTCGCGTCAATTCGGATTCAAGAACAGATGGAAAAGAGAGATCTGGAGGAAATTGTGAGGAACTTGTTAGAAAATGCAAGCTAAACAGAACAGTACCTCTCCTTCAGATTTTATTAGACAATAACTATCCGAGAATAGCCAGTATCAACCTAGTAAATGGGGTCTCCGATCAATCCTTGTTAAAAGAGTGCAAGAACATACTGTATAGATGTGTTCACAGTAAAGAATTCTCTACACTAATAAACTCGCGGAAAACGAAAGAAGTGCTTAACAGTAAACTAGCTATAGATCTACTGAATACATTATCCACTATTTACGCTATAGAAAAAGGGTACCCTGTATTAAAATGTACTGATGGATTCACGAGAGACATCCTTTCATCTCGTCTTAAAATAAGGAATCTAGAGTCTGAACTCGAGGAAATGCTACCTATTATAGGCAAAATCATAGGCATCCTAAAACCCAGTGAGGTTGTAATGATTATAGATAGACCAATACCCTGGAGCAGGAGACTAGCACAAAAGATAGAAGGGTTCAACTGGACATCTCCAGTTAAAGTTATGGTCGGGAAATGCGATAGTCTACTAATAAAACTTGGGGTAAAGGACTACTATATAGCCTCTAGTGACGTGATCGTCTTACAATCCATAAAAAAGGCGATAGACTTACCAGAACTTTATGTAAAGATATTCAAGGATGGCCTAGCTGCTACTTGTGATTTAGAGAAGATGACTCCAAGGTGGATGGGAGAAATATGCTAAATATCCTCTCTCCAATACCAACCTAAATGATAATATAGTAAATTCAGTGGGAATCGATTTATAAGCCCAAACTATTCTAAATATTCAATCCCCGGATGGGCCCGTGGCCTAGCCAGGATAGGGCGCCGGCCTTCTAAGCCCTGTTCCGGAGGATCTACCTGCGTGGGGGAAACGCCGGTGGTCCGGGGTTCAAATCCCCGCGGGCCCACCATTCGCTGTCTAAATAGTATAAAGGCCTCTCTGCGAGTCTTCCTTCTCCTTCCTCTCTTGTTGCGTTGTTAGAATTATGTCCCGTAGGAGGTTGACTAGAGGATTGACGCTTCCTTTTGAAATGTTCTCTCTTATAAGCTTAGCCATATCCGAAGTATGCTTAATATCTAACTTTACAAGAGTTTTGAACGACTCATATGTCTCCCCCCAAACATAGAGGAGGTATTCCCTTGGCATTTGACTCGTTATAAAAGGATCCTGTAACCATGTATCGAATGCCTTTAGTGTTCTCATCATGTTTTGGAAGAGTGTTCTAATCGAAAGGATTAACTCTAATCTATCGAATTCTTCTACTTGATCTTTGGTCTTATCTACTATATCTATGAGTTTCTTTTGTAGCATTACCCACCGTTCAAGACTAGCTGAAAAATCTAGTGCTGATCCGGGGTCAGTGTGTTCCAAGTTCTATTCACCGTTTTCATGTTAGGCCGTTTTCCTTATAGCTTTTTATCTTATCCCACACCTCCTTCGGGATCTTATCACCATATTGTTGAAGGAATCTGCCTATAGTTTTTTCACGCTCTTTTTTTGATGCAAACATCACCGGTATACCATTAGATATAGGGTACCACATTCCACAATTAGGGCAGATGAGTATACCTAGTTTTACTTCTTTCTTTATACATTCCTCGCAAGGATACTCTTTACCTTCCTTAATTTCCTCTTTCAGATATCCGCAATAGTATGAACACAACGGTTTAGTGTTACTAATTTCTCTACCAATCTCTTCTTCCTCTATTACTATGAGGTCTAGGGGGGAATGCTTACAATTTGGGCATGCAAGTAAGTCAAGTGTCCTATAAAGCATTCAATATACACCTCTCACTAAATCATAGTTCGAATATTTTCCTTTAGATCTCCGAGTAGTTTCTTAGCCTTTTCGAGTGATTTTGCTTCCAACATTATTCTTAGAACAGGTTCTGTTCCACTAGGCCTGACAAGGAACCAGTAGTCTTCGCCGAATACCTTTAATCCATCTATACTTACAGTCTTTAAGCCCGAATATTTCTCTCGTAACCTTTCAACTACCATTTTTGCTTTATCTCGACTCATCGGTATTTTAGTTTTAATCGGATAATAACGTGGAAGAAGAGAAAATAATTCACTAGCCTTCAGCCCAGTTTCAGCCATCATTTCTAGGAACAAAGCTGTTTTCATAGCACCATCACGGACAATTTGATGCGAAGGATGTATATACCCTCCGTTTTCTTCGAAGCCTGCTATTGCTCCACCTTCTTTTAGTATCATGTGTGATATAATCACGCTTCCAACAGGAGTCCATCGAACCTCTATTCCCTTTGACCCTAAGTATTCCTCTACCAGTATGGAGCTAGAAACTCCTGTATACACTCTTCTGGGAAGACCGGGTTTCCTATCGGCTATATATCCTGCTATAAGTGAGCCGCTTCTATCTCCCCACCATATATTACCCCTCTCGTCTACTAGTATAGCCCTATCTGCATCACCATCATGTCCTACACCAAGATCTGCTCCTGCTTCTACAACCATCCTGGATAGTTCTTTGAGGGAATCAACAGTAGGCTCTGGTTCTCTTCCGGGAAAGAAGGGATCCAGATGACCGTTAATTGTATATACTTTTACACCCAATTCCCTCAGAACAACGGGAGTTACTAAAGCGCCAACACTGTTGGCTGGATCTACTACTACTTTGAAGTTCTTGGAAGATATTAGTTTCGAGTCTATGTGATGTAATATGCCTTCAACGTATTCTTCTATTGCACCATCATGCAATCTTACATCGTTAATTATATCATTCCACTGAACCTGTCTAAACTTTCCTTCAAAGTATATTTCCTCTATCTCTCTTTCAGCTTCTCTACTCATTTCAACACCTTGGGATGACAGTACTTTTATTCCGTTGTATTGAGGAGGATTATGGCTAGCTGTAATCATTATGCCTGCATCATATTCGCTGTGGGTCTTCAATATGTATTGTAGACCTGGCGTAGGAATATAACCAACATAGTAAACTTTTACTCCCTGAGACTGTAACCCTGAAACAACTGCATGAAAAATCATGTCTCCTCCTGCTCTTACATCCCTCCCTATTAGGATTCTTGAACCTTGTTGAAGATAAGCGCCAACTGCTTGTCCCATTCTTAAAGCTTTTTCTGGTGTAAGCTCAAAATTTACTACTCCTCTAACCCCATCCGTTCCAAACAAGACTCCCATGCGTTTGACCACCACAAATATTTCTTTGATAAGGTAAGGTATAAATTGTGGTCTTGAAGGTTGAGTGTGGAAATGATTTTGAATAACATTTTATGGGTAGCTGTAATAATTTCAGCTTCAAGTATATTCCCTATTCTTAGCAGGCAAAACAAGGATAAGTCTCTTAGGATTGCTACTAAGTTACTAGTCTTCTCAGGGTTGTTAACTATCCTATGGATGATACTGTTTGTTTCTTATAGGATTCTAAGCTATCTTGAGGTTAGCTAGGAGGGAGGATGTCGATGAACAAGGTATGGATTGATGTTAGAACTCCAAAGCAGGCACTGATAGCATCTATTATAATGAAAGAACTATCGGAAAAAGGGTATGAAACCTTAGTTACGACAAGGAAATACGATTACACCATATCTAATTTAGAGAGAAACGGAATACGACCTATAGTTATCGGAGGATACGGAGATTCTTTGTATGAGAAATTATTAGTTGAACTAGAGAGAGGAGTAAAGCTTGCTGAAATCGTCAAAAAAGAGAAGCCTTGTGTATTGGTATCTTATCCTTCTCCCAGCGCTGCTAGAGTAGCCTTTGGTTTAGGAATTAGGCATATAGCACTATGTGATACTTCTCACGCTTTCGCTGCTAATAGACTTGACTTTCCTTTCGCAGATATCGCCATTTATAGCTCCTTTATAGCAGACGAAATGATATGGCATATTCTCGAAAAATTCACTACGATTGTTACCTATAAGGGAGTAGACGAGCTTATGTGGATAAAGGGGTTTAAACCTAATAGGAAAGTACTAAATGACCTAGGCTTGGAAGAGTACAGATATGTTATTGTGAGGCCTGAAGAATTCAAAGCCCATTACTACACTGAAGATCGTCCATTTGTATTAAAGTTAGTTGATCTTATCCGTAAGAAGGAGCTCAAGCCAGTTGTTCTTCCACGTTATGAAGACCAATTGGTAATTGTTAAGAACATTGAAAACATTATTGTTCCTAAAAAAGCTGTTGACGGGCCTAGTCTTGAAAAATATGCAGCATTAGTCATTACCGGAGGAGGAACTATGGCAAGGGAGGCTGCGCTTCAAGGTACTCCGGGAATTTCCCTCTTCCCGAGGCAGATAAAACAGGATATTATCCTTAGGAAAATAGGGTTCCCTATATACAACTTGAATACAAAAGAAAACTCCTTAGCCATTATAAACTCGATGCTAGATGATCCCATAAAGTTTCGAGTTGATACAAGTAATCTATTAGGAAGACTAGAGTCGCCTCTTCCCTATATTAGTGAATGGGTTGCGAGACTTTGCCGACATTATTAGGAGGGGGGAGCAATTGCCTGGAAACTGTTATCAAATCGGCGTTGATGAAGCTGGAAGAGGTAGTCTTATCGGTGAAATGATCGTTGGAATAGCTGCCGTTCCTTGTGAAATTATTAGTTTTATAGGAGAACTGGGGGTAAGAGACAGCAAGGAACTATCTCCTAGGTCAAGGATGAAACTATACTACCTTCTATACCGAGAGATCCCCTTTGTAACTGTACCTGTAAAACCCGCCTTGATAGACTCAGATAATCTCGGCGTTATCACAAAGAAAGCCATTCTTCAAGGTTTACAATTACTATCTAAACGAATCAATCCGCTATCAGTTAAAGCTATAACGATTGATAGATTCGGGAAAGAGAGAAACATACGATCCGGTATTAGAAAACTAGGCTACAAGAATGCAGAGATAAAGATAGAAGAGAAAGCAGATAAAAAGTATCCGGAGGTTTCATTGGCTAGTATAATTGCCAAGCATATCAGAGATAAGAGGATTACTGTGATTAATAATCTTCTTAATCTTAGCGGGTCTGGTTATCCATCGGATGGGGAAACTATGCTTAGTCTTGCAAAGAAAGTATCGACTAACAAGCTAAAGGAGCTGAATGGTTACATAAGACTCTCATGGAGTACAGTGGAAAAGTTAGGCTTAGAACAGATTAAGAAAAAGAAAAGTAAGACGCTAGAAGACTATTTCTAATACCATGAAATATCAGGGGTTCATAAATGCTTCCATACGAGAAAAGCCTCATCGAATTTGCATGCAAACAAGGTATTTATGATTTACTTGTTTCCACCTACCCGGTATTACCTGGTGAAAGATTTGTTCAAAGTGCTTTTTTAGATATGATGATTAATAGGAAGGATATCTGCTACTCTAGAAAAGGAAGATCTTCGATGAAAATAGGTAGTTTCCAATGCAGTGAATGTAACAATGAGATCTCCCTATACATAAAAGGCGGTGATAGAAAAGTTAACTATTTCATAGGTTATTGCACTGAAGAACCCGTTATTAGCCACTCATACATAAGACAACACATACTGAATAACCGTATTCAACCACTATTTGTGTTTGATATGTCATTGCTAAACTTCTTTGGCACAAAAAACGAGTTGGGAGAAGCCGTTTTAGTTATAGCTCATGCTCTCCAGATAACAAGGAGATTTTTGTATGATAGAAATTTAGCAGTCACCAGTATAAATGAAGCTCTTACCGAGGAGTTGAAGCGAGTTGTTTTCGACCACGATATGATAGTATCAGATAAGACAAGCGCAGACTTGTTATGGACTAGTGAAATAGAGGATTCTGTTCTAATATCACCACTGGCAAGGAAACCTCTTGCAAAAGAAGATCTTGAAAACACTCAAGGAATAGTAATTCCGCTAGTCTTCTATTGGGATAGGAGAATGGAGAAATACGTAAATAACCTTGTTCCATGGGCGAAGGTAAGACACTTAGAGTTACATGGTAGTGTTGTAGGAGTTCCACATAGACCTACAAGAATACTTGAGATTATCCTAGATGTTCTTTATAACAACATGGACCTAGATATAGCAATTATCCATAACATGAACAGAAAGAACCTATTTCATAGAGTTAAGTTCGAAATCAGCAAGATGATCGCGGAAGGAGTTGACAGTCTAGATGAGCTATTAACCCGTGTTTCATGGCTAGTTTCCGACAATAACCTTGTAAAGAAAGTGTTTAGGGACTTGGTATCCAGTAATAGTCACGAGAAGGAGTTATTTTACAATATTTCCAGTAAAACTCGAACTACGTAATAGGTGAAATCAAATGCCTGGAAAATACGGGTTCATAGTCCTAGAAGGGAGCCTAGAACTTATTCCAGAAGTACTCTATGATCATCCCTCTGTAATTTCTACATCGAACAGAAGGAGAAAAGATCCGAGTAGTATTATACTTGATAAAAGCCTACATTATAAAGCAATGAAAAAAGCTAATCTACCTCAAATCGAAAAGCGGGGGAGGCCTGATATCGTACACTATCTGTTACTTAGCATACTCGAGTCCCCCCTGAACAAACTTGGTTACATTTCTTCTCTATATCTTCATACAATAAATGGAGAGATCCTAAGAATTGAACCTACAACACGGTTACCGAAAAACTATAACAGGTTCATAGGATTAATGGAACAAGTGTTAGAAAACGGTAAAGTCCCTCCCAACTCATCCCAACCTCTCATAATGAAAATCGGAGGATCCTTAGAAGATATTGTAGGAAAATACCATCGTTTTCTAGTTTTTGAATACGGATGCAATAGGATCGATGAAAAATGCGGAAGAGAGCTTTCGAAAAATGGCATACTATTAGGCATAGGGGGTTTCCCTCACGGTAGAATTAGTAATGATATATTGAAACTCGCTAATAATTGTTACTCGCTTTTGAATATATCTGTCGACGCAGTAAGCGCTCTTCATATGATCCTATGTTTAGCTGAGAACAAGACAATCGGTCTATACTGTTTGCAATAAAATATGCATATAAGAATAGGGGTGAAAGGAAAAGTTATCTTTTCCTTCTTCCCGTACGCCTTGCAGCTATATGACCAACCTTTCTTCCAGGAGGAGTATTCCGGGCAACAGTAGTCGGATGTCCTTCACTCTGATGAGAGCCGCCTCCATGCGGGTGGGTTGCTGCATACATTGCAACTCCCCTCACTTTAGGCCATTTCTTTGCTTTTCTCTTCCATTTATGATACGCGTTGCCGGCCTTCAATACGGGCTTCTCTATTCTTCCCCCACCAGCAGGTATCCCTATTGTGGCTCTCGCCGTACTAAGTACGGATTTCTGCCTACCACTAGGCAGCTTCACTATAGTTTCCTTACCTGTTCTCCCTACAACTAAGGCATAAGAGCCTGACTGCCTAGCTAGTCTGCCACCGTCTCCGGGCCTTAGTTCTACGTTGAATACCTGAGTCCCCTCAGGGATCTTACCTAGAGGAAGTATGTTTCCGTTAGAAGCCTCTGCATCAGGACCAATTTTTATGACTTGACCTACATAAGTTCCTTCGGCTGCTGGCGTCAAGAACTTTGCACCGTTCTCTAATACAATCTTAGCTAGAGGTACGTATCTTCCGGGATCGTGAATTAATTCAATAACTCTACCCTTTAACGTGGACTCAGATATGGAAGGATATCTTCCTGGACCTGGATGTATATGCTTACGGCTTCTAAACGTTGATGTGCCCCTGCCAGCCCTCTGTTGTATTAATCGCTTACCCACTTTATATCCCCCATCAACACGTCAGATATACCAACAGGATAAGAGGTGGGTTATAAGGCTTGCTTCTCTTTTGACATCAGAGTCTCCCACTTCTTCATTCGCTACGAGAGCGTCAGACCTGCTAAACTTCGTCATCCATTAATTTAGTTTAGAGCTCTACGTACCATCCTCCTTCTACGGAATCATAGTACGTGTGACCAGAATCGACTAACAACCTAAATAATCTTGCTTCTTGAGGACGTAAGAGCCTTTCTACAGCTTCAGCTTCAGGAATGTTGATTTCTTTTAACTTAGCCTTTAATTCCTCAAAGAATTGAGGGTCAATTGCAACTCTCTCCTCCCCTGATTCAATTACTATAGCTCCCTCTCTCTCAAGCTTAGAGAAGAACAAGTCTGGTCGTTTAAGCCATCCAAGATCACTTTCGAAAACAGCACCTTCTTCCTTTAATCTCTCGATAGCGCTCTTCCTTTGCACAGGAGGGGGTTCTCTTCTATAAGAAACTAGTGGTTTCCTCTGTTCGGTTTCGACTTTATACTCTCTTGACTGCGCTTGCGATACCTCAGCTTGAGTTTGTAATCGAGCTTGCTCGATTTCCTCCTTAAGTTCGTTGAGTAGAACAATCATTCTATCTATCTTTCCAGTATAGGGGTTAAGTAAGTCTGCCACCAGTCTTTCAATTCTCGAAATTTTCTTATCCAAAATAACATCGATTTCTTTTGCCAGACCAGGTAAGCCAACAGTATTCTCAGATTCTCCAAGGTCGGAATCTATTAGGTTTCTTAAATAATCTGAGATCAGCCTATATCCTTTCAATTCAGCCCTCTTTTTGAGAAGCTTATATGTTTCTTCATCCACGGCTGTTGAAATTATTTTTCTTTTCAAAAAGCATCATCCCTCTAAGATTATCCTTTCTTTGAGTATTCCCAAATATAGTTTATATATGATAGTAATCGTATAGTATATTAGGTGACTTCTCAATGATTTCTTTTCAATCTAATGAAGAGATAATTATTGATAGGTATATAGTGAGGCCCATCGTTGTTGGAGGAGAAGTCTCAGGCTTACTTATATCTGGACCTAGGATTAAGACCATCTATGTGCCGTTGAAGGGGAGTGTCAAGATAGAGAAACTTCCAAAGAAGGTTAAGAAGTATGTAATGAAAACATATGGAATTGAAATCTAAACAGAACTCATTCTTCAAGTAAATTTATTCCTGATGTAACACCTTGTCTGATTTCATCTAGAGCCCTCGTAGCTAGCTCCATACTTTTTCTTGCAAATCTAGCTCTGCCACCACCAACTTTGACCCATTCGAAAATCAGCTTCTTAGATGCTTCTCTCCAAGAATCAGGTGGGAAAACGATTATTATATTGTCCCCACCTAGATACTGGGTTATTCCCCCGTATAGACTGCTTAGTTTAACCAAATCATATAAAATCTCCATGGTTTTCTCATATGCATCTAAAACGCCGTGATCGAGAGTATATTTGGTAACAGAGTTTATGTCGACATGAGATACTGCCGTATACTCGTCTGATGAGAGTTCATCCACATGATAGGTGTTATCGCTAATTTCTAATATCTTCCTAAATGCCTTGTTTAATGCATTTCTAGGCGTGCGATCTATTACACTTGCCATCCTTACAGAAACAGGGCTCTCTTCTACTATTGTTTTAAAGAGCTGTACATGCTCGGAACTTTCGAGGGATGACGTCAATGCTACAATGAAGTCATATCTAAGCGGAAGAATATAGCCTCCCACTTTCGATGCTGTATTTTGTAGTTTATAATATATTTTGGATTGAGTTACTTGTATTTTCCATTCTCTATCGTAACCTAGGCTTTCCGTCCATTCCCTGTACCCATGTAATTCTATTAAAGTAATTCTAGTCTTCAAACTTTATCACTTGGAAATACGCTGGAAGAGTTATTCTATAACATTCCTTTCTTCCTGTGTATATGCTACTTCGAATTTCTTCTTTCTTTTGACCATCTTAACCAAGGATTCAACTGCTCTGGCACTATATTCCTCTGCCCTCTCTACTGCTTGCATTCTTGATGCTCCCGGCCCTATGATTCCGAGTGTAACAGGTTTGTTATAATCCAACCCTAGGTCCAGCAGTTTACGTGCTGCTTGGTGAGCAACCACTTCATCATGCTCTGTTTCTCCTTCAATAACTGCTCCAATAACAGCAACTCCATCAATGTTTTCTTTTTCAAGAACTTGCTTAACCGCAAAAGGAGTGTCATAGGCTCCAGGAACTTTATAGACTACTTCAACTACAGCTCCGAGAAAACTGGCGTGACTTAATGCTTTTTCAAGCATTATCCTAGTTATATCGTAGTTAAACTCGGAGACCACTATCCCTATATGAGGCTGATCCACCTAAACCACCCTGCATCTAATCGATGGTGGAATTATCGGTAATAAAATATCTTCACGTAATAGGGCCCGCATTTGGATATCCCTGTCTAATACCTTTTCCAGCTTTCTTGGTGAGAACTTCAGGCTTCTTCAGCATGTATGATAGGTTCAATGCATGGTCTTTGGCTCTATCTAGAGCTATCTTCTTTAGATCTTCAAGGTTTTCAGCTTCATCTTCATGAACTGTAACGTCGATAATTATTTTTCCCGTTAGCACACTTAGCATCACTAAACCCATACTTGAAACGAGGTATGTAATTCTATCGGCTTCCCTCTTACCTATCCACCCTAGGGTGATCACGCCTTCACATCCTTTGTCTATTGCTCTTCTAGCTGCTCCAGGCAGATCCTTTGCTCCTGGTACAGTAAATCTCTCAATTTTATATGAGGGAAGCTCTTCTCTTAACGTTTCATAAGCAACAGATCCCATATCAACCCTTGAGAACATCGTATCTATAACCGCTATGCATTTACCCATTTTCTATACGCCTCTATAATATCAGTTCCTTCAATGAATAAGAATCCATTCTTTTCCGCGACATTCCTAGCCTTTTCTACAGGTAACCTATCACCGTAATCAAGCATTTCGATGAATGCCACACTAGGGACAACTTCACCCATAATCGCTAAGGCCAAGCTTAGCTCTGTGTGACCTCTCCTTTTTTCTAATCCTCTCCCTGCTAGGAGTGGAACATGGCCCGGGGCCTGGAATTCGCTTCTAAACATCTTTTTTGCACTTTCAATATTCCCTTCAAGAATTTTTGTTGATACCTCATGCAACTTAGAGATTGTTAGTGCTCTATCCTTGTCCCGTATTCCAGTTATGGCATCTTTGTGATTTACCCAAACGGTAAATGCTGGTCTATCACCATAAGAAAGCCTCTTTTCTGTCAAAGGCTTAAGAGTCTCTATTAGTGCATAGATTTCGTCTGCAAATGGTATACCCATACTTCTTGTTACTTCCTCAGTAGTAGCATAACAGAGAAGACCCCCGCCGAGAGTTCTCATGATGTATATTTTCTCTGCATCTATCTTCCCAGCATATATAACAATATCTGTTTCATCTTCCCTGCTGGAACTATCATGTATTAATACCGGGATTCCTTCAATAAACCTCTCAATAATCATGCCCATATTTCTAGCCAAGTTTTCTCACCGTCACCAGGTAGTATAGAAGTATAATAAGGGATACAATTAATGTTATAGCATATAACAATGACCTATTCAAGCTGCTTAGATTAACAGGGTACATAGAATTATTTTTAGATGTTAGATTCCATTGGCTTAACGATTCATTTATTAGAGTTTTTGAGGTTTCATTGGTTCCATAGGCAGTTGATATAGTGTTTTCACGGTTCTTTTCGAGTGGATATATAACCAGGTCAACAACACTTTTTTCCACTTCTATTCTCATATACATCCCGTTCTTGACGAGGCTTTTAGCTATGGTGATATTGTTTAATGGAACTGTAACTAGGTTCCGCCTTACTAGAATTAGTGTATTATTCAAATAATCAACATCTCTCTTGTGAAAGGATAAACCATCAATACTTATCTCCTCTAATGTATAATTTTTCATCAAGACGACCTCTAATTCACCGTTCTGAAATCTTCTTAGCTCAATGCTATTCAAATTCGAGGCGTTGGCTGAAGCTATTAAATACTCGTGAGGATAGCACTTAAAGAAATAAGGTGACGTTATATTAAGTTGATATATTGTCCCTTTTACAGAATATGCCCCTTTAGATATATTATCAAGCTCAAAAATACTATTTGAAATGATTACATAATCAATATGATATACTTTTGACTCAATTATGCAGCTGTCATTCAAATAACTCGTCTGAGCCCCATAAATCTGAGTCAGTAAACCTGGAGAGTAGCTGAAAAGAATTATCACTATTACCGTCATTAAAAGTATAGACCTAATATAGCATTGAAACTGCAGCTTCGATCACCTTGGAAAACAATGCATCAACTATAGCTATTCCCGGAGTTATGAATGTTTCGACTATAGCTAATGTAAGAAGAGTATAGAGAACTACTTTGAGGGCTCCAAAAAGGGTATTTCTGTCCAGTTTACCCCTAGTCAACATGTAATATGCTGGGATTGCTCCTGAGAACGATATAGTTGGAATTTCTAGACAACCATGAGGTATCAATAGAGCTACTACAGACTGGCCGAAGAATTCAGACGCATTTAATCCTATAGATACTACCAAACCTGTAATTAATCCGTTGTACAAAAGAATAAGTATAGGGCCTAGGATAGTGAATCCTAGAAGAAAAGTTATAACTGAAGCTACTAGATTATTTACAAAGATTATTATTGGTATGAACAGTAGAGTCTCCTTAGAAAACGAGAACTTCTCTCTTATACTATTTTCAAGCTCTTTTTTAGATAATCCCGCCCAGCTTAAAGAGTTAAGGATATCACTATAAAATACTAGCCCTACAGTGAAAAACAGCAAGAATAATAGAATTAAAGCATAAACCTTCCTGTTAGAAATTAGCATAAAAGCCTCATGTAACACTTTCATCTCACCTAAAACAGTCATACCTGCACTGTTTAACTGTACTCTATCACACGTACTAAGTCTCTATCAACGTTTTATGATTGTGTTTTATATTCCATAATAAAGTGGTTACATTCAAAGGGGATTAAAGGTGGAGAATAATAGGAAGCAAGGAAACAACACTAGAAGAAGGATATCGATATTAACAGATCTTTGGGGCCTCATTCTCGATGAATACAAGGAGAGCATCAATTCTAGGGAAGATGTTATCTCTGTTTTAGAAAAGAGATATCGTATGGAAGGCCTCTCACCTATAAAAGGAAAGGCAACACCTCCAGATATCTATGAAAAAGAGCTCGTAGCCTTATACGTTGTAGGGAAATACGGTATGCACCTTGATGAGGAGTTTCCAGAGATTTTTGAGGATTTATTTGAATTTGAGTTAAAACTGGATAGAACCCTAGAATATCTCCTCACCAAAAGTTCAAATGAGGCTAGAGAATTCATTGAGAAAACTTTCGATGAGGTATCAATGAACCTATTATCCAAGATCTTCAGAGTTGCAGTTGTAAAGGAACTATTTGGTATGGCGGCAGAGGAAGAAGTTGCTAAGGCTTTTAAGAATGCTGTTACGGCATTTCCTGAACTCGAACCTTCTATTAGGAAGTACCTTAGATTTTACATTGCAATAAGAGTTGCCGACGCGATATCTGAAGGAGAGATAAGAGATAGATTAACTAAAGAGGCGTATAAGCAGGCTCTCGCTGTTAGATTAGGCTGGGATAAAACTGTTATACCTGATGATGCTTATGTCGGCCACATCGCACTTGAAGTTTTTAATGTTCCCAAGAAGATAGTTTCCTATTTTTTGAGAGCCTAGAGATCCCCTATATTTCTAAATTATTTAGAATATTCTTATTAATCTGCATATATAATTAGTGGATCAGCCGGTGGAATTTATTGGTAGAACTCACTATGACACAGCGACAAGTACTTGAAACACTTGTGAACTTGTATGAAGAGAAAAAGGGGATGATAAAGAGTAAGGAAGTGGCAAGCATATTGGGTAAAGACGAAGGAACTGTTAGAAATATTATTGTATGGTTGAAAAATGTTGGATTAGTTGAATCAAGAACTGGACCGCTTGGAGGATACATACCAACACTAAAAGCAAAAGAGCTCTTAAAAAGATCTTATGGCCATCCCATAGCATACGGAGTTGTAAAGCTAGGTGAGAGACGCGAGCACTTGCTTAATATAATCTCGATGGAGATTCTTAACCTATTTTCACAGGAGCCGGGTAAAGCATTCATAAAGGTTTTGGGAGATACTTCTTTCATCGATAGGGGAATGAAAGCTAGGATTGAGAGCATACCCAAACCTAGATTCATTGCAGAAGGATACGTGGAAAAAATAGATAACGCTGTCCGGCAAATTCTAGTCAGGTTAATAAACATCATTAGCATCCCAGAGATAAAAGTAGGGGAAATAGCTAAAAGAAACGTAATATACCTAGATGCAAATCAGACATTATTGGAAGCAGCAACAATAATATCTAGACACGGTATAAGAGGAGCACCAGTTAGAGATGAAGACTATAGGCTTGTCGGGTTCTTTACAGCTTCCGACCTTGCTAGAGCAATAGCCCGAGGATTTAAACCTTCCGATAAAGTACATGAGGCTCTGACTAGGAGAGATGTTATAACCATAAGTGAACATGCAGACATATTCGATGCCATAAGTCTAATGGAATCCCATGGAATAGGTAGGCTTATTCTCGTAGATTCTAACAATAATCCTAACGGTATAATAACAAGGACAGATATACTCAAATTAATGGCAGGTTTAAGGAGGTGATTTATGATGGAGAAATCTTTTACCAGAATTGGGAGAGTATTCTTCTTAAAACTAAATGAAGGGGACCACCCTCACCGCGGAATAGAAGAACTCCTAGAATCCCAAGGAATAGAATCTGCCTGGATTAACGGTATAGGCGGGTTTTCCTGGGCTCGTATAGGAGTGTTCGATCCTGATAGAAAAACCTATGATACTGTTAATGTTGAACCCGAACCCGGACATGTTCTAGAAGTAGTATCTCTACTAGGTAACAGTGTACTAGGTGATGATGGTAAGTATTATACGCATTTACATGTCAACGTAGCAAGAAACCCTACCACTCCATTTACTGGTCACCTGGTCGACGCTATCGTAACACCGTTTCTCGAAGTAATGGTAGCCGAGCTAGTTGGAGATATGAAAAGTATAAGAGATATATTTAAACATAGATGGGCATTGTAAAAGAGGAGGCCCTTCGTTATCTCTCTCTTTTACCTTCAATGAACTCGTTAAACCATATGTAGGCTATTTCATCACTTGGTGCTTGAATTGGAGGGTGCTTGAAGAAGGGAGCTGAAACGCTCGGTATGATACCACCTATTCTTCTGTCTAATGCGATCTTGGTTCCCCTAATGACATCAATCATTGCACCAGCAAACATACTCTTATCATCCACTTGGAGTTTGGCTTCAATTACTACTGGAAATCCTGCGAAGCTAGTTCCCTTTAGGTGAAAGTACGCTATTTTTGTATTACCTAGAAATGGGACATAATCACTCGGACCTATTCTCACCTTACCTTCTTTAGCTAGCTCGTCACCGTATGGAAGGATGCTAGTAACTGCTGATGTTTTGGATATTCTTTTGCTTCTCAGCCTTTCTTCTACTAACATGTTTTCAAAATCAGTGTTTCCCCCTATGTTAAGCTGGTAAGTTTCTTCGATTTTTACACCTCTCATATGCATAAGTCTTACGAGCGTTCTATGGAACACCGTAGCACCTAGCTGTCCTTTAACATCGTCTCCAACTAAGGGTATCCCTTTCTCTCTGAACCTCTTATCCCAATCACTGACAGGATCACTGGCTATGAATACTGGCATACCATTAATGAATGCTACACCAGCTTCGAGAGCAGCTTTAGCATATAACCTAGTTGCTTCTTCACTTCCAACTGGCAAGAAGTTAATGACTATCTCAGCACCGCTGTTTTTCAATGTATTCACTACATCCTCGAAGCTTGCATCATGCTCGATGGGGTTGAATCTTTCCTTCATATGAGGAGCGACTCCGTCGAGCACGACACCTGGAGAGACCTCTACTCCTAGTTTCTCTGGAAGATCTGCAAACTTCGGTGTCAAATTCGGAGGCTGAAATATTGCTTCAGATAAATCCCTACCTACTTTATATTTAGAGATGTCTATCGCTGCTACCCATTCGATGCCACCTATATGGTAACCTCCTAGTTTTACTTTAGATACGCCAGGAACAAACTCATCTTCAGCTACATCTTCATAGTAAAATGTTCCTTGTATAAGTGCAGATGCACAATTTCCTACTCCTATTACAGCTGCCTTTATTTTGGCCACGTCTACCACCACATATTTATCGTTACAAATATTAATTACTATAAAATATAAAAGGTTTACCGGTGCATGTGAGATTGAATCACAGTGAAACCGAGGCATTGAAACGATTGAAAAGGAAAATGACCATAGAAACACTATGGATCTATGTAATAGCTGTCCTTAAGAAAAGGGGGGCTCAGCATGGTTATGGAGTCAAAAAGGCGATCCAACAAGAATTCAATTTCAATCCGGCAACTATAACTACCTACACTGTCCTTTATAGGATGGAGAAAGAAGGGCTTATAAGAAAAGACAGTACAAATCGGTATCACCCTACAGAAAAGGGGTTGAAAGCATTTGATGAAGCGATTAATGTTCTGAAGGAAACAATTGAAAAACTAGTATGAGCAAGTTAGTAGCTAGGGAGGAAAAATGAATGGCAAAAAACAAACCATAGTTCTAATTTTCATTCTAGGATTGCTAGTCGGTATACTAGGAGGATACGACTTCGGTTACATGCAGGGGACACAGCATGAAAGAACTTCTCTTCAATCCAAAGTGACAGAACTAGGAAATAATTATAGGATGCTACTTCTAATAGAAAAACTTTCTACTATAGATAAACTAGAGACAATAATTATAAAACAAATCTCAAGTATCAATCAAAACACTACACTTGATGTAAATTTAACTAAAAACATAACATTGGAAGCAACCACATTAGCTAGAGAAGCTTCAAACATGGCTGATAATATAACCTGCCCTGGAAAAGTCGGAGAATTACTAAAAACAAAAACAGAAGTACTAGAAAATTTAACGGAGGAAATGACCTTCTACCTCAATAAACAAGACTATCTAGATATGGTTAGCACTTACCGAGAAATAATGATAACGATAAAAGATATTGCAGAGATTATCAACACCTGCTAGACTAGGCTTGCTATAACCACCGATTACACATCACAATGATCGCAACTTACATTTAATTTGAACCAAGAAAAACCATTAGAAGACAGAAATTGGAGCCGCCGGCGGGACTTGAACCCGCGACCACCGGCTTACAAGGCCGGCGCTTACGGCCCCGCGCAGGGGTCTACCGGCTGAGCTACGGCGGCACCGTCTAGTATTTTCTCTAGAGGTAGAGATTTAAGGATTACTGTTTTATTGATTCTAACACATTATCTCCATTCCCACGGTGTTGCTATTTGGACCTGGCTATCTTGCTTGTTCTAGCCGTTATCTTAGGGTATATAGGCTCTTCAAAATATAAGGGTAATGAAAAATTGTACGAAATCATTGACCTGGTTTTGTCTGCTAGCACCCTAGTCATAGTTTTCACTATAGGTATTAGAGCTGGATTCATACTAAGGAGTTCAGGTAGTTGGGGCTTTCTCGTCGAAGCTAGCGCATTGTTTAGCATTGCTGGAATATTGCTTAGTTTGCTGTCCGGTTTTATTATAAGCAAGACAGGTGATAGAGACTGGTGAAGCTTCCATTCAGTTTATATACTGTTTCAGTATTAATTACTGGATTCTTCCTTGGTTACCATGGGATAGACATCCCTTCTAACACTATGATATATACGTTATACTTACTAGTTTTAGCTGCGGGATATTTGATAGGAGACGAATTAACAAGACTTGGCAGGAATGCTGGTAAAGCATTCGCTACCGGGGGATTTCTCGCTTTCTCCACCATTTTATCGAGCATTATTGGAGGTATACTTGTATCTGAGATTCTAGGTATTGACACACGGTTGGGTGCAGTAATCGGAGGGGGTTCCGGATGGTATAGTCTTGTTGGGCCTATGATTTCGCAGATTGATCCGCTAATGGGTCTCGTAGGGTTTCTTGCTAACTTGCTTCGAGAGATCATACATATATTGATATATCCTGTTTTAGCTAGATGTTGCTGGCTTCCAGGCATAGCTGTCGGAGGTGCAACCACTATGGATACGGGGTTGCCTGTTATTGCGATGTATGGAGGTAGAAAAGCTTCTATAATAGCAATGATCAATGGAGGTTTGATAACGTTGAGTGTTCCATTCGTCTTATCTTTTCTACTAGGATACTAAGGATCTATGTTTGTTGGAGACCTGGGAGAGCTTTTTGTGGTGCCGCCGCCGGGATTTGAACCCGGGACTTCCGGATCTCCCAGGACCCCTGTATTTCGAATAGGGCTTGACCTTCGGTTCTACTACTACCCGTATGAGTCCGGCGCTCTGCCATAGGCTGAGCTACGGCGGCTTCCTGTTCTATTTGGGTTTAACGTTTTGTGTTTAAAAGGATTATTCCTAGTGTTATTTGCTGAGATCGAGTTTTAGAAGTGTAACATGTGCCGGTATGAGAGCTGTTGCACCTCCTTGTGGAACATTGACCATTTCAATTTGTAATGCTACAAGGAGTCCATCCATTTTCGTTAAAGTTATATTATATTCCGTTTGATCCCATGTCGTTCTAGCGAATTGTAGTCCTATTTCAGTAGGTCTTAACCCTATTTGAAGAGCATAGACCTTCTTATCTTCGAATGTTACTGTTACTAATTTGGATGAGGCTAGTTCTACGTAACTTTTAGTTTGATTAAAGGATACATGAGGCATATATATTACATATACAGGGAATAGGGTTTCAGGGGGGAGTAAAGTTAACCCTGGAGCTACTTGTGTAGAGTATGCTTTCCCAGTGAGTCTGCTAACGAGTTCTGTCTCGTTTAGGGTTCTGCTTGCTCTAGGCTTTCCAGTCGTTGTATTGAATACTGTTTCTACCGGATTAATTATTGCATCATCCTTTAACTGGAATTTTATTTCATCTAGCAACGAATTATTATAAAATATTTTTATAGAGTAGTTACCACCTGTTCCTTCTATAACAGTATCAGTTGTTAAGTTTCTCCAAGTGACAGCAAATTCCATGTACCTTATCTTTGAAAGAATTGTTATTATGTCTGGCGGGTTACCTTGTGTCTGCTGGAGATCTTTAAACACATATGTTTCAAACGATACTTTAGGATACTCGATATAGACTCCTATTCCAGCCGATATTACCGATAACAAGAATATTATTGTTAATAGCATTTTCACTGAAACCACTCTTTATCACCTAAACATTTCCGCCCCTAACTCCGATGCTGGAATGGTGTATTTTATGGATAATCTATTTAACTGCTTTCCCTAAACCCCCTTTAGGCGGTATAGGGTTAAGGTGAGATGCATATGACTATAGGGAAAGTCAGAGGTCTCAACACATCGGGGCATAAAGGATGGTTTACTGTCTATTGTAGAATTTGTGGTAAACCATTAGATTTAACAAAGGATGTTGTTTACGCTTGCCCTAACTGTAAAGATAAATACGAAGCATACTTCTGCAGTGCAGACGCTAGACGTGTTGGTTATAAATGCCCATTCTGTGGTAAACCACTCGAAATCGTCAGTGTTATTAAGTGAACTACATAAGTCTTTGTATTATCCTTTATTACACAAATTACACATTAAGGGTATGCAGTGATGGTTGTAGTTGAGGAGGAATTCGTCAATAAACATACTAGAAAAATAATCATAAAGACAGATGCAGGGAACATTCTCAAAAAAGATGTTTACTGCAGTATTACTAAAAGCGAGGCGGAGAAAGGGGAGCATATTCTGTCTGAGGAAATGTCAGGTTCCTCAGTAGATCTATACGATATAGAAATAAATGAAAATACTATGGGTTTAGTGCTATGCGTTAATAATGACTGCAAGATGATTGATGTATTAATAGAAAATGAAAGCTTTGAGGATTTAGAAGGTTTTGATTGTAGGTGAGAGATATGCAATCCTATCATAGTATCTCCTATGTATTACAAAACTCTAATGAAGGAGATCCTGTTAATTTAAGAGGCTGGATCTATAGATTAAGATGGCTTGGCGGAAAGGTTTTCATCGTATTACGTGATCAAAGCGGCATAATTCAATGCGTTATAGATAAAGAGATGACTGAGAAGCTTGAGAAGGAGATATCGGAAATAGGTATTGAAGCCTCTGTGATAGCTAGTGGTACAGTAAGGTTCGATAGAAGAGCTCCCGGGGGAAAAGAAATCAATATAAGCAGGCTGAAAGTGATTGGCGTATCAAACAACTTTCCAATAAAAGGAGGAGAGGGTATTGAGTATCTTCTGGACAATAGGCATTTATGGATACGAAGCAGGCGATTAACAAGTATATTTAAAATAAAACACACATTACTAGAAGGTTTGAGAGAATATTTCAATAGCAATGGGTGGTGGGAAGTTACTCCACCAATACTGACTATGTCTGCTGTAGAAGGTGGAGCTACTCTATTTCCTGTTGATTTCTTCGGTAAAAAGGCGTATCTGAGCCAAAGCGCTCAATTCTACTTGGAAACTCTTATATTTAGCCTTGTAAAAGTATGGTCTATCACTACTAGTTTTAGAGCAGAAAGAAGCAGGACTAGGAGGCATTTGTATGAGTATACCCATCTTGAAGCCGAGGCGGCTTGGATGGATATGAAAGACATGATGAATATTGTTGAAGACATGGCAAAAGCTGGAGTGAAAAAAGTTCTGAATGAGAGACTTGAAGAGTTAGAACTGATTAAGAGGGATGCTGGAAAATTGGAGCAGGTTTTATCAGATAAATTCCCTATTATTACCTATAATGAAGCTGTTGAGATCCTGAAGAAGAGGGGTGTCAAAATTGAATGGGGAGACGATTTTGGTGCAGACGAGGAAAGGGTGCTCACACTACAATTTGATGTACCTGTATTTGTGACAATGTTCCCAAGGAAGATAAAATCCTTTTACATGAAGATTTCAAAAGAAAACCCAGACCTTGTTTACGGTTTTGATTTACTAGCTCCAGAGGGTTATGGAGAGATTGTTGGTGGAAGCGTCAGAGAGGATGACTATAACGTTCTACTAAACAGAATCAGAGAGGAAGGATTGAACCCAAAAGATTATGAATGGTATCTAGATTTAAGAAAATACGGTAGTGTTCCACATAGCGGTTTTGGTCTGGGAATAGAAAGGATGGCTATGTGGATCGGTGGTTTAGATCATATAAGAGATGCAACCCCTTATCCTAGATTCAGAGACCGGCTTTACCCGTGAGATCCATGAATTTTTGCTCACTTCTATCAAGCGGTAAGGACAGTAGCTATGCTCTCCTCTGGGCTACTACACACGGCTTTACACCTAAATGCATTATCACTTTCAATTCCATTAGAACCGACTCATACATGTTGCAAACAATTAATACTGAGTTATCCGAATTACAAGCCAAAGCCATGGGCCTAAAATACTATTCCTTCAGAGTTTCAGGGGTTAAGGAGAAAGAGGTTGCTGAAATAAAAGATTACCTAGAATACTTATTGGAGAAAGAGAACTTCTCTTACATTACAACCGGGGCATTGAAAAGCGACTACCAGAGGATAAGATTTTATAACATGTTCGATGAACTAGGCATCAAGCCTATAAGCCCTCTATGGTGGTGTGATCAGAAGAAGTATTTAAGAGAACTAATAAGAAGGAACATAGAGTTCATAATAACGCGAATAGCAGCACATGGCTTGCCTATCGAAATAATGGGCAAAATAGTTGATGAGAAGATTATTGATACTATTATTGCAAAGAGTGAGAAATACGGTTTCAACCCGGCTTTTGAAGGAGGAGAAGCTGAAACGTTGGTCGTTTATTCACCTCTCTTTAACAGCAGAATTTGCATTGAGGGAGAAATTGTTTCAAAAGGAGTAAATGCAGAGCTTATTATTAGAAGAGCATGGTTAGAAAATAGGAAAGCAAGGGAATGCCTTAAAATTCGCGTCTTGTAGCACAATCACTATATAGAACCTTTAAACCATAGTGAAGCATATCAACATTTCTCTTTAATCCGTTTAGAATCTCCTGAGTGGATGCCATTTCGCTCTCGATATTATTTAATCTCTCAGCAATAGAATTCGTTATGTCAACTAGGTTGTTCAAAACCTCATTTAACTCTATTTGAACCAGATCTATCCCACTAAAATTCTGTGGTACTCCATTCTCCTTTATCTTGTCAATCGCTTTTAGTAGCTCGAATAGAAGTTGTTCGTGTAAACTATTAAGAGAGTGAGGATTGTCATCCAAGGCTGTTCTCCAATAAAATTGTCCAAGTAATTAATGAGGCTTGCCCGCCTCTATTCCATATTTGCCTGCTACTCTACTTCAATAAGAGGATTCAACCTTGAGAGAATTTCTAAGTTAAACCATTCAGCACCATTTTTAGCTTCATGATATGCGCCATCTAACGCCTTGTATAGCGCTTCTAACGGGTCGTAACCTTCTTCTAATATGAGCTTATGCAATCTATCGTAGTGCTCTTTGAGTTCCGTTTGATATCTCTTGAGAAACACCAGGTTAACCTTTACTTTAGAGCCTTCACCCACCCCTGGGCATTTCTCATCTATGTATATTGTTTGAGAAGACGGCGACATTATAATGTATGGATACAACCTACATTTCATAGGTCTAGCATTATATATCACGCAATATGTTTTATCTTCCGGGTCAAACCGTAGGAAAGGGCACCTACCTTTCCCTATTCCCGAGAGCTTCATAAAAGGGAAAACATCAGCTATAATTACATCTATATATATCTCAAGGAACTGTCTCCAGTGTATATTAACATATGATGCCATCCTGATAACATCAAATATCGTGAGCGATACATTAGGACCAGTCCCACAGCATATATCACAGCGTACGCAGCTAAACCTAATACTGGTTCTTGGGTAGACCTTCCTAAACACCGGGCCAGCACTCATATTTGAAAACCATCATTGGATGAATTGGATATATTATTTAATTAGTTTTGCAGATGGTTCATGACTCGAGGGTGTACTTAGAATATGATTGATAAGTCATGCTCAAATATCTCCAAACTACTAATTAAATACACTGAGATATACAGGCAAAGAACTCCTAGAAGCAAACAATTCTATGAAAAAGCTAGATCAATTTTACCTGGCGGTGTTACATATAAAATCAGAGACTTTCACCCATACCCGCCATATATAATAAGAGGGATGGGGGGAAAGGTCATTGATATTGATGGAAAAGAATATACAGACTACTGGATGGGTCATGGAGCGTTAATTCTAGGTCATAGCAACCCTGAAATAGTAAGAATGATTAAGTTGCAAACCGAAATAGGTACACATTATGGATATGAGCATCCTTTAGCTGTTAAGTGGGCTGAAGCTATCAAAAGAAATTATCCTTCAATGGAGATGATAAGGTTTACTAACAGTGGAACTGAAGCAAACAGCTATGCAATACGGCTGGCAAGAGCCTACACTAAAAAGAAGAAAATTGTAAAAATACAAGGAGGATGGCATGGCAGCTATAATGGTCTACACGTTAATGTTCACCCCCCATTTACAGGAAAACCGGAGAGCCCAGGAATACCCGGAGAGTTTTCTGAATACACTATTACCGTCGAATTGAATAACATATTAGACCTAAAAGAAAAAATTTCTGAAAATAGGAATGATATCGCTGCATTAATCATGGAACCCGTCTTGGGTGCAGGAGGAGGAGTCCCTTCAAGCAGGGAATTCGCTGAAGAAGCTAGAGAGCTATGTAACAGGTATAACTGCCTTCTGATTTTCGACGAGGTTATCACAGGATTTAGAATAGGCCTAGGAGGAGGAGCTGAATACCTTAACGTCGAACCCGATCTATCGGTTATGGGTAAAATAATTGGTGGAGGACTTCCAGCTGGAGCCTTTGGAGGAAAACGAGAAATAATGAAGCTACTAGATCATAGAGAAGTAGAAAAGCATGTATTCCAAGGAGGAACATTCACAGGCAATCCCTTAACAGCATCTGCCGGTATAACAGCAATTAACTTCTTAGAAAGGAACAGGGAGATCTATGAGCACCTTGGAGAAATACACTCTTCTGTCGAAACAGAGGTAAATAAGATTTCCAGGGAGGTAAACATGCCATTACATGTTACCGGTACAAGAGGCATAACGGGAATACACTTTACAAGTAAAAAACCTTCAAACGCTAGAGAAGTATTCGAGTATAGATACTGCGAAGACCTTTACCAGCTCATCAATTTATACATGCGAATAAATGGTATACTATACGTTAGTGAGTCTATAATGCATCTACTGCCTTCGATACATCATACGCTGGAGGACGTGGGGAAACTTATGTCGACCCTACGTCATATCCTTCTAGAAACAATACAATAATAAGACCTCACATACATTTATGTTTCTTTGAGATACCTAGAGCATAATCCATCCAAGAGTGAAATCTTTTCTTATATTCAACCAATATTTTAGCCATAGACCCAACGACCTTACAGTCTGGTGGCCAGTCAAAGTAGTAAATAGATTTATCCCCTGATTTCACCTCTAGCTGCCATCCTTGTTTAGAGCCTCTGAGACATGACCGCCTCATACCTAATTTAACAGCTGTATTAAGTAATTCCATTAACAGATCAAGTAAAGGTGAAACAATGTGAAGTATGGGAGGCTGAAGCGATAACCACACCATACCGGATATATTAGAAGCATGTTCATCGGTAAATAGACGTATACTATGCTCACATAACTCGCTATATCCTTGAGATGGATTATGCCAAGATCTAATAAGTGCAGAGCTCTTTTTATCGAGAGGGTTAGATCCCATATGGAGGGTTAACCGGCCACTACAACTACTAGTCGTGACTAAACATTTGTTTTGGTTAAAAATAATAAGCCATTCTATAAGTTCTAAGTCAACTTGTCTGTTTTTTATATTCTGCTCTAATATTTTTATCCTATTGAGACGATAACTTTGAAAGTCAAGGTATAAATCTGAATTCAATTCTCCGTCATAACCTCTAATGCTGATTCTGTTACTTTCAAGAACTCCTCCTTGAGAGCCATAGAATCGAGATGTCCCCTTTCAAGATGTATTAACTCATCTGAAATAACGAGCGCACATGCATTATCTAATCTTCTAACAAGACCTAGATATGCTAATGTTGAACATTCCATTTCCACAGCTACAACGTTTCTAGAGCACCAGTACGAGGCAAAACCTTCGTCTTCTACATAAAAAGCATCACTACTAACAACAGGAGCTAAAAGAGAATTCAATCCCTTTGACTTAACTTTACTATACAATCCCAAAACAATTTCAGGTGAATGATAAAGTGGGGGTAACCCTTGAGGCGAATACTGTCTTAATAATCCACCATCACTCGCATGACCAGAAGCTGGGGGTATAACAACATCTCCAAGCTTTACACCCTCGCATAGAGAGCCCGCTGTACCTATTCTGACAACTTTCTTAGCACCTATCATAGCCAGTTCCTCTACGAAAACTGCAGTCGTGGGACCCCCTACATAGTGAACACCAATACCTGTTTCAAAACCCTTAAATTCGCCAGAATAAATAAGGTACCCTCTTTTCCTGTTTATTACTACAGGATTATCTAGTAACTCTTCAGATAAATACTTCGCTCGATCTGGATCTCCAACTATTAACATGCTCTCAGGAACTCTTCTAGCCTCCAAGTGAACCGGTTGCCTCATCAATATCCCCACGTATAAATTCCCCTGAAAACCAGTTATAATACATAAGGTGAAACCTCTAATGTCACTTGATAGTATTAGGATAATTACACCTAATGAAATTGAAAAAGTGAATAAAATTGAATTAGTTAATAGGATGGCTAAGGCATATACAATGTTTTCTGAAGGAGATGCTATAAATCCCCCTAGACAAGTTTTCTGGGTCAAGGGAAATTGGTGGGGAGTTATGAGTGCTAGTCTCCCCGATACAGGGGTCTCAGTTAAGATCGTGGGTATTATCCCAGAAAATCCCAGTAGAGACCTGCCAACGATAAATGGAATAGTAGTCTATCTGGACCCCGAAACCGGTAGTCCACTAGCAGTCATTGATGCCCCCATACTCACAGCCTATAGAACAGCTGCTGGAAGTATGGCTTCCTCTAGGCTGTTGTCACCTCTGGAACCGAAGGTTCTATCTATAATCGGAACAGGATACCAAGCTTCAGTTCACCTGAAGTTTTTCAAAGAAATACACCCAACTCTTAATAGAGTCAAAGTATTCGATATAAACAAAAATAAGGTAAGCAAATTTATTGTGGAAGCAGGTAAATTATTTGATAGAGTTGAAGCCGTAAGAGATTCCTGTAATGCAGTAAAGGATGCTGACATCGTTTTACTTGCTACAACAGCAAAGGAACCTGCGATAAATGGTGAATGCCTATCAGCTCCTGTACATGTAATAAGCATAGGTGTAATGGGTCCAGATTACCGTGAATTAGACGATGAAACTGTTAGAAGAGCAGAACTTATAGCTGTAGACAGTATAGAGGCTGTGATGAGGGAAGTGGGTGACTTCTCCATACCTATGAAAAAAGGTTTAATAGGAAAAGGGGAAATTGTAGAAATAGGTAAGCTTTTAAAGGAAAGCAGTACTTCTAGAGCAAGAGCCAGTGGAATAACAGTATTTAAGAGTGTTGGAATTGCCGTACAGGACACTGCTATATCAGATCAATTGTATAGCAAAGCATATCGAATGAGTCTTAATCGGGACTAACTTTCCATCCTTTTATTCGTGCATCATAATATACCATTCCATACCGTCTGAGAACCTCAAATAACTCGGATAGGTTCTCTGCCTTCTTGATTGCCTCATTGACATCTGTTGAGTGGAGATGAGACAACCTGTTTTCTAGTTCTATAAGTGTACCTATTGATGTTATAATGTAATCTCCCCCAGATTCTATAATCTTAAAACCCTTGTTCCTAGCTAGATACACCACCTGCCTGGGTTTGATTTTAAAGTGATTAAAGACGTTAGATGCCATTATGTATCCCTGGCTATTTACTTTTTCTTTAATAAACTCTAGAACAGCTTCTCCATGCTTGTCCTTACTCCTTACGGGTAACTGAGATTTACCCAATGCAATGCGGCTTTGTTGAGTTTTCGCACATTGAGATTCTATAACGTCAAGTTTCTTTCTTATATCTTCTATATTTTCTTGGACCGCTTTTACGGACAATGCTATCATATTCTCGAGCTTCCTTAATTCATCAATGACTTTACTACAGTCATTACTATCTATATACTCTTCAAGGCGTCTGCTCAATACAAGCTCCCATCACTACATAAAATCTAATGGAAGTAAAATAAGATAGCATTCCAAGTAGGAGGAAAAAGGGAAGGTTACTAAATAACGAGTTTATCAACGAATATTTGAGCTACATCTACAATAGGCTTACCATCAATGTGTATAGGTTGTTTATAAGGCGGCATGTCTCCTATGAAGGGTATTCTCATCTTAAGCCTCTCGAAGTACTCAGGTTTCGTCTTATCCTGGAATAATACACCTAGAGGAATTCTCTCTTCCCATTCTAAAGCCTTTTCAATAGTCTGTTCCATCTTTTTCTCTAATTCCTCAGGCTTTTCAACAACAGGGTTCCAAGTTTCTTCCTCGTCAACGTAATATATTCTTTGCTCATACCATTCCTTTGTATATATGTTGTTGTATGTTGGACACGGTTGCAGGATATCCACAAGAGCTGTGCCTTTATGCTGGATTGCAGCCTTGATTATTTCCTTTAACTGCTTTACATGATAGGCATACCCCCTTGCTATGAAAGTGTATCCGCTGGCTAAGGCGAGAAGTACCGGGTTTACCGGAGAATTAATATTAGGTTTACTGAGAGCTTTCGTTTTTATGAAAAGTCCTAGTGTAGGGCTTGCCTGTCCTTTCGTTAATCCATATACCCCATTATCATGTAAGAGTAATGTTATGTCAACGTTTCTCCTCCCGGCTGCTACAAAGTGAGCTGCACCTATACCTAATGTATCGCCGTCTCCGGCACTTATTAGGACGGTTAATTCTGGTCTAGCTAGTTTTATGCCCGTAGCCACTGGTATAGGTCTACCATGTAATGTATGTACACCATTGATTGCAAGGAACTCAGGCAGTTTACCGCTACAACCGATTCCTCCTACATCAACCGCTTTGTGCAGAGGAATTCCTAGTTCTTTGAGAGCCATCTCAACAGCTGTTATTATACCATAGTTACCGCATCCGGGACACCAGTCCTTCCAAGTGTCCGCTATATATTTAACTTGTTCACTGACCAAGGCTTAACACCACCTTCTTATCTCCTGTGTTAAGAATATGTTTAACTGAGTCAACTAATTCCTGTACAAAAATGGGTCTTCCAGTATACTTAATTATTAAGTGAGGGATCTCGAATCCCGTGAACATCCTCACTATCTGGGCGGCCTGCGCGAGAGCGTTTCCTTCTACCCCAATTACTGTAGTAGCTTTCTTGAGTACACTCTTTACATACTCGCTTGGGAATGGCATAAACATTCTGAGGTGTAGGTAATTTGCATTGATATCTTCTTCTTTTAGCCTCTCAATAGCGTCTAGTGCAGCACCCTTAACTGCTCCCCATCCTACTAGCGTAATCTTAGCGTCCGGATTACCGTATAAAATAACCTTATCTTCCAGAGGTATCTCTTTTGCGGCTGTTTCGAATTTCTTGAGCCTCTTGTCCTGCATTTTTATTCTTTCTATAGGATCTTCATTTCTTCTCCCGTACTGATCGTGCTCGTTGCTAGTATACCATACCACAGTGTCCCCTAGGAATGCCCTAGGTGATACCCCATCATCTGTATATTTGAATCTAGGGAACGGCATAGGCGGGTTCTTTACGATTTTACCCCTATTAATTATGACATTAGATAAATCGGGGTTGAACACGTCTTTCATAGCATTCGCTATAGCCTTTTCCAGTAAATGTATTACTGGCGTCTGATATTTTTCAGCCCAATTCAATGCTTTTATTGCATCATAAAATGCTTCTTCATGGTCTCCGCTTGCAATCACTATTCTAGGTAGATCTCCGTGCCCTTGGAACAAAGCAGTGAAGAGATCACTTTGACTGTTTCTAGTAGGCATCCCTGTACTTGGACCACCTCTCATGTATAGTGTTACTACTACAGGTGCTTCAATTATTCCAGAATAACCTAGTGCCTCAGCCATCAGACTTACTCCTGGTCCACTCGTGCTCGTTGCTGATCGTGCTCCAGCCAGCGAGGCTCCTATAGCCATATTTAAAGCTGATATTTCGTCTTCTGTCTGGACTACCACTATCCCCCCTCTCTCCAAGCCTAGTTTTTCTGCTGCTTCAGGTGTTAGGGGGAAGTCTTCGAATTTCTCTAGGTATAAGCTTTCATCAGCTGCTGGTGTAATAGGATAGTATGTCTGGACTCTGAGGCCTCCTGCTATTTTACCCATAGCAACTATATCGTTACCAGAGACTACCAGTCTAGATTTAACAGGTTTAATATGCGGACCATCCGGTATTTTCTCTCTATGTATACTAGAGAAGTTCTCCCTAGCATAATCGTATGCTACTTGTGCAGCTATAACATTAGGTTTTATAATCTTCTGTTTGCCAGCGAAGAATAACTCTATTGCCTTCTCTAAATGCTCTAATTCCACTCCTATCACTGATAATCCTACCGCCATTCCTATGATGTTTATTGCTCTTGATATAGATACTAGTGATACTCCTGCTTTTTCAGCAGTTGTCTTCAATAGTGATTTGAGAGGAACGCCAACTGTTTTCTTGCCTCTTTTTTCCAGTAGATTTATCACACCTTCAACAGTATGAGGAGCTCCATTAGCATCAAGCTCTTCTTTTACTCTAGCCTTCAGGTATTTCGACATGCTTAGTATAGAATCAATGTCTTTTGACAGAACTCCAGTATCATAAATCATGAATTCTCCAACATCATTGTAGTGGGTGAATACTGACTCAGCATCAAGGGAAACCACGATGTCAGCAGGTAGATTAGGGGCTAGTGCTCTGTTCTCTCTTACTCTAATATTGAAGTAGCTGTGCTTACCTATAATGTTAGAGTGATATTCTCGGGTACCATATACTCTATATCCCTTTAACATGAACACTCTTAGCGCTATTTGGCCTGCTGATTCTATTCCCCCACCTTGGGGGCCGCCTATTTCAAATACTAGATCAACCATTTTTCACTCCACCGAATACAACTCTTCTTTAACTTCGGGTTCTAGGTAAGGCATTGGGTAGAGACGGTGCCCTCGTTTTAAATGGTCTATATAGTCTTCTGGTGTGACTCTAGTTCTGCATGTTGCACACCAGTAGAATCCTGGCTTATCTATTTTAATCTGCTCGAAGTGTTCACACGAATCATCATCGAAAGTCATCTTCCAAGGCCAAGCGTATGTGCATACACCAATACCTTCGTAAAACAAGTGAGGTCTCCAATATTTACAGTTACTGCATACCCTTTTTATAGAGGTTTCAGCACTGTCTCTACCCAAATCCATCGCCCTTTTATATATCTAGGTATTCAAGTCGGGTTCGTCACTAATATGTATATAAAAACGTTGTCACCTTTAGTACGGTATTAAAAGGCTAATATTCTACTTTATCTATAAGGTCTAGAGACTTCTCTAGCCATGAAAGAGGAATGGCCTCTAAACCTGTACCGTATATTGACTCGTAGAAGAATTCGTATGTGGCTCTTTCAATGGACCAAAACAGTAATGCTTGTTTAGAATAATTGTATTGGAGAAGGCAACTCCTGGTCCTTGTTTCATAGTTTTCTAGTATATTCTTATATGTCCTGTCTATCCATGAATACATTATATCTGGGAGTGATGCTGATGCTTCTTTTATCCCTAATCCTTTCTGAATAGAATATGAAATAACTGCTATGTAGTGGAGACTTCTATATATTACAGCAAGGTCTCTTATTGGGGGTTCTTTTTCGCTTTGAGTTGCCGGCAATCTATCTGGTTCCCCTTCGTAATCAACCAACATTAAATCTCCATTATCTGTAATAATGAACTGGTACAGGTGAGGGTCACTATGCGTTCTCATCTTAGTGGACGGTATATTGTATCTTGATAAAATGGTCATTACATCAGAGTAATCTGATAATCTCATTGCTATCTCTTTGACGTAAGGATTAGAGTGTCTTTTCATCTGCTCTGTCCTCCAATTTACTCTGAAAATCCATCTAGACAAGTCGTCTTCAGTTACTGGCTGGGGGGTACACCATTCATAATTGCATTGCGACAATACGCAATGGAATTTCCCTATCAAGTCACCTATCTTAGCTGATGATTCGGGTATTGAAACCTTATTCGTCTCTAGTGTTCTTAAGGCTTCCCTCACAAAGTGAGAGACAACAGGTTCTCCTTCGAATCTTTCCGTTACTATATGCGTGAAATATCCAGAGAATTCTATGAACCCTGATAGTCGGGGAGAGAAATCAGAATTGCTATCTCTGAGATATGCTAAAACTAGTGGCTCCATATTATTATCTTCGAGGACACGATAAGCTTTCACATGAAACGACTTTCCATTTGTCGTTGTGATTCTAAAGTTTAGGCTACTCCTACCTGGTGGTTCGATATCAACATCCTCTACGTCACCCATGGGATCGAGAAATGTTGCATTTAATCCTCGAATCATATTACTAGTTACCAGTTTATAGAATAACTTGTCAGATTCGCCTGGAATTATAATAGGTCTTCCATGTTGTTCAGTTGGGATGTATGAAGCTAAGAATTTTTTTCCACAGGCAGATCCGTAAGTCAATACTAATGCATCTATTTCCACACAATACTCTATTTGAGGATTATCTTTACAGTTGGGTGGGTACCAATGTTCTCTGGGAATATCTTTCTCCAGGATTTCTACATAATTACAATCCAAAGAAGAGTCCTCTTTATTCAGCAATCTCTCACCCAAGGAATATGAGTTATATAAGCCTCCCGTTAAATACTAAGTTTAGGTAGCATTATTATGAAGCCTAATATTGAAACGGAAGACTGTAGAATCCTGTATAAGGGACCTTCTAGAGACGGCACTATCATAGTTATAAGAAGAGCTTGCAAGGAAGACAGAGGAAGACTGATTGAGTTCTATCAAAGATTGTCTACAGAATGTATATATAACAGGTTCATGGGCATTATTAGGTATTTCGACCCGTATGTTGATCGTTTGTTGAAAGGTAGAGCTATAGTTGTGGTGGCGGAAACCGAGAATGGAAAAATTATTGGTGTTGCAGAAGCTGTTTTCGATGAAGAGGGAAGGGCAGAATCCGGAATCGCCGTGTTAGATGACTATCAAGGAGCGGGTATAGGATCTCTTCTGGGAAAGTATATTCTCAGCGAGGCTCGTAGAGCGGGTATAAAGAAAATGTATGCTTATATAATGTCGTCAAACATAAAAGCATTAAATATGGCTTTAAAATACGGAGCAAGAATAGAGAAGAAGTACAGTGGTATGACCTATATAATATTTGATCTAGCAGAATCAAAGCGATGATGAAGAATTGAGTGTAGCTGGAGGGAAAAATTACAGGAGAATAGTATATACCGAAAAGCACTGGGAAATCCTCCGCAAACTTAGGAGTAGGGCATTGGAGATCCTTGAATGTTTGTCTCACAAGAACATCTATGCAATAGTCCATGGAAGTATTGCCAGAGGAGATGTTCATAAGGATAGTGATATTGACATCTTCATACCTCATCCTATAGGTTATCCTATAGTTATTGAAGCACTTTACTCCTGTGGTTTGAGAGTCTATGAAACTCGTATCATTCAAGCCACGCCTACTTATGTTCCGAAGGTTTATTTAGTAATGAATCCTCTTGAAACAGAGGTTGTGTCGTTTCCATTAGGCTCTCTTTCTAAAAGCGAACGAGAGTTTTACAAATGGGGAGGGGAATTAGATTACAAAGAGTTAAAGGAAAAACGTCGTGTAGCAGGTGTTAACAAAGATCTCTTACTCGTTTTACCTGTGACAGATGGGCATATGGAAATCCCTGTAATTGGGAACGAGAGATATGCATCTAAAACTGTTGGTATTGATATATCTACCGTTGATGAACGGATTAGGGTCTTATCGAGCCGGCGGGAGAAAGGAAGGACTGGGCTGTTTCTAGAGATTGTTTTGCCTGGAGAGACAGATCTGCCGGGGATAGTTAAAAGGATAGCTGATAAAAACCCTTATTTCAGGAAGAGGGTAGGTGTTTTGTAATTGGCTGACACCGTACTTGGTGACCCCGAAAAAGCGTTGCTAAGCAAGCCCTGGTTACCCGTTGGATGTAACTACTGCTTTACAGGATGCAAAGCAGTGATCTTCGTTACCGGATTATGTGATGATGGATGCTATTATTGTCCGGTTAGTAGAGATAGACTAGGAAAAGATGTGTTTTTCGTAAATGAGGAAAGGATAGATCTAAGGGAGTTGGAACTGGAGATAGAGCGTACCGATGCGGAAGGGGCTAGTTTGACCGGAGGCGATCCTCTAGTAGTGCCTGAGAGAACTATTGGAATAATAAGGAGGCTGAAATCCTCATTCGGATTTGGTTTTCATATTCACCTCTACACTAGTGGAAGGTATGCTACTCCAGAAATCCTTTGGAGACTGTATTCGAGCGGTTTGGATGAAATGCGATTACATCCTACAAGAGATCTTTTTCTAAATAGAATTGATTGGGCGGCTGAGATTGAAGGTTGGAGTGTTGGTGTAGAGATTCCTATATCTAAAAACTTAGACTCATGGGCGAGGAAAGTGATAGAGCATGCTGACAAAGCCGGAGCTAGTTTTGTTAACCTGAATGAGATGGAGGTTTCTCCCGCAAATATAACTGAATTAAAAGCAAGAGGACTCAAACCCTCTTTAAGAAAACCAGTAGTGGAATCAGCCTTTGAGACAGGTGTAAAACTTGTAGCTTGGGCTAAGAAAAAGGAATTAAGAATAAACGTGCATTTTTGTCCATCAAGCTATAAAGATTCTATACAGACTAGAAACAGGTTCCGAAGAACTGGATTTGTCGACGCTAAACCATATGAAGAACCAACTATAGATGGAACATTAAGATATGGTGTATTAAGAAATTGTAGAAACATAATAAACCAGGAAGATGGAGATTATATAGAAAGGGAATTCCGTATTCCACCCGTTGAAAAATGGATTAAGCTTAAGGCGCGTAACTATAGTTGCGAAGGCTTTATTGAAGAAGCGTATCCTACGAGGAATAGGAAACCAGTTATTGAATCAACCCGAATCTATCCTTGAAACATAAACTTTCCCAGCAAGATCGGTTATTTCATCCGTGTGTGGCATATTAGAAGATCCTAACTTGGCAATTTTTAGTGTACCAGCAGCAATGGCATGTTTTAGTGCCATTGATGGATTTCCTGTTTCCATATAAATAACATTAAAAGCTGCATCAAATGCGTCTCCTGCGCCTGTTGTATCAACTATACGTATGCTTGTTTCAAGGTGACCAGAGTATCTTCGTCCATTCCAGTAAAGGGAAGCTCCTTCTTCTCCCCTCTTAACTGTAATAATCTCGGGGATGTCTTTGATTTTTTGGAGGTCTATAATATTTATTCTAGTTCTTTCCTGGAGATTCAAGAATTCGATTCTATTGACATGAAGTATATGTACATGCTCGACTAGATCTATAACCCCATAGGGGTTAACAAAAACCCAACCTCCCGGATCATAAGAATAAATATGCCCCTTACACCGCTCAACGAAGGCTAGAACAAGTTCTGGATTAACACTAGCAAAGTGATAGAATAACTTGTCAGAACTGCACGGAATGTCATCGATACTTAGAAGATCATTAGCTCCTCTATGCGTTATCAGTATACGTGAATCAGAATCCATTAACAGTAACACTACTACTTTGCCTGTATCCGTCAGATCACTTTTTGAGACGTGTGCAACGTTAATACCTGCATTTCTTAGGAAATCTAGTAATCCCAAGCGTTCAGCATCTCGACCTACTTTTGCCACAAGGCTTATCATATACCCCATGTTTTTCACTGCTATACTATAGTTAACTGCAGAGCCTCCTGTTCCTATCCATGTTTCATTGGATCTAATGTTCTCATCTAGGTTAGGCATCCTAGGAAGTTTGAAGGTTAGATCTAGGTTTATGTTTCCGACAGCAACTAAGTTAGGTGAGTTCAATTGCTTTTACCTCAGCCTATCATATCATATAAAATTCTACTCGCCTCATTTGCAACATTTATCGCGTAATCAACACCAGCATCTATCACAAATTCATCTGTTACTCTATTCGCCACAGCTGCACAGATACAACCGGTTAGGAAGTTGTATATACTACCTAGAGTGAACAGGAGGGAGGCCTCCATTTCGAATGCTTTGACGCCAAGCACTTGAAGCCTTGGTATAATCAATGCAGCCTCTTCGGTCATAAATCCCCTGAATCCTGGTCTACCCTGGCCTAGATAGAAACTGTCAGTACTAGCTACTATCCCTATGTGATAGTGATATCCTAGTGTATCAACAGCTTCAACCAACGCTTTTACAACTCTATAATCAGCTATAGCAGGATATTCTATTGGTGCATATTGTTTACTAGTACCCTCGAGTCTAACTGCTCCTGTAGCTATAATTAAGTCACCAGGTTTTATTTCATGCTGAATGGCACCACAAGTCCCGACTCTGATCATAGCTTTTGCTCCGATTCTTAGCAGTTCTTCAATGGCAATCGCAGTGCTCGGAGAACCTATTCCAGTACTTGTGACCGAGATAGGTATACCTTTGTAGGATCCAGTATAGGTTCGGTATTCCCTGTGATTTGCAATAAATCGCCTTTCACTCCATTTCTTGGATATGTAGTCTGCCCTACTGGGATCTCCAGGTAACAGTACTATAGGGGCTATTTCTCCTGGAGCTATATTGATATGATATTGCTTACCTTGAGAAGTCACAGGTACAGCTGCGCTTTTCAAGTCATCCAAGACCAGCACCACCTATCTATATTATATCTACATTATTACCTAAAATACCCTGGTCGGGTGAAGGATTTGGATAAGCAGATGAAATCAAGGTTACTAGGTATAACAATGTTGTTGGCAGGATTCATTCTTATGACACTCTATCCTTACTTAATATATTTTAGAGGAGAGAAAGTAGCTTTTGAAGTTGTAAAGGCCACTCTAACCGTTGTAATTATTTTCCTCTCAGTGGTGTTGATTTCTATCGGCGTCAATCTTTACAGGAAGGAGTAGATAGTTAATGTTCACAATTCTCGTAAGAGGAAAGAAGGATCGAGAAGCGACTCGAAAAGCAATTAACATCTTTTACCCTAACTGGGGCATAAAAGTGGGTACTCTAGGTGGAGTCCGATCTTCTAAGCTTTCTGATGCAATTTTAGACAAGATTAAGCCTTTTACTCTAGTTCTAACAGGTCGAAGGGATATAGAATATGTTAGGGACGCATTCTCGAGGAAAGGTCTAGCTGTTTTCGCGGGGTATAGCTTAGTTAATAGAAGTGAGGTTAGAAATGCGAGGTTAGAAATGATAGCTCATTCTATTGATAAAGGAAGATCTATAATTAGAGCAGGACTATCATACTTTGATTCAAGTTACATATTCGCTTTTTCTGAGAATCATGGGAGTATACGGGAATTTCACCCTGAAATGGATAACTTCCTTATACTGACTGAGAAGGGTGCGTCTATAGCGTCAGAAATAACAGGTGTTCAGATGAGGCCCCCTATCGTAGTTTACAAGTATGGAGAAGGCTTACATGAGTTTTATAATTGTGGAGCACTGATAGCAACTGCTAGATTTGAAATGAACGCCACGCGTGTTCTTGAGAAGTTACCTTTTGAACTTGTTTGCAAAGATAACCGGGATCTTTTAGCTTCAAACCAAACTGTTATCAAAGCAATGGATCTCTTCTTGAAACAGTTCCTAGAAAAGACTGCTACAGAACAAGCAGATAAAATAATTATACCTTGGAGTGGAGGAAAAGACAGTACTGCGGTCCTTATAGCTGCAACCAAAATATTTGGTAAAGATAGGGTAATTGCATTGTTCTCTGATACTGGTGTTGAGTTCCCTGAAACAATTAACTATATAGAGAAAGTAGTAAGTCAGTTAGGCGTTGATCTCCATGTAGAAAAAGCTGGATTAGATAAGGCAATTATGTTTAGAGGTCTTCCTAAGCTGGATGATAGATGGTGTACAGGGTTAAAGCTTGAGGCTCTGAAGAAAGGTATGATTAAGATAGGTAGGGATTATGGGAATTATATAATATTAGTCGGAGATAGAGATGCTGAGTCCAAGCTTAGGGTTAAACGCTCTCCTATTAGAGTAGAGAATGGACATCTAGTTTTGTCTCCACTCAAACTTTTCAGCGGAGCACAAGTCGAGTTATACATTAAGAGTAAAAGTGTCCCACTAAACCCGTTGTACGAAAAAGGCTTCTATAGAGTTGGTTGCTATGTATGCCCAAGTCTAAGGCATTGGGAGTTAAGCATAGTGAAGAAGGGAAAGCTATTAGGTGACGAGAAAAAGAACATATTTTTCAACATGCTCCTGAAAGAAAGAATGGCGGAGGAGGACGATTAACATGGATATGGAGGAGAAGTACCAGTTAATAACGCGGAATGCTGTTGAAGTAATAGTTTCTAATGAACTAAGAGAAGCGCTTGAAACGGGTAGAGAACTGAAAGGATATATAGGAATAGAACCTAGTGGTTTCTTCCACATAGGATGGCTTATATGGAGCTATAAGGTAGATGATATGATTAGAGCTGGGGTGAAATGGAGGCTTTTAGAAGCCACTTGGCACGCCTTGATCAACGATAAGTTAGGAGGAGACATAATGAAAATTAGGAAAGCAGCGAGATTGATCCGTAAAGTGTTGTGGGCTATTGGAGTAGATATCGAGAAAATAGAGTTTGTCGATGCCGAGAACCTTGCCAGAGACAAAGAATACTGGGCTACAGTTATCAGAGTAGCAAAGTCAAATAGTCTGGCTAGGATTAAGAGGGCATTAACCATCATGGGTAGAAAGATAGAAGACGCTGAGATTGACTCGTCAAAACTGATCTACCCGTCAATGCAGGTTTCTGATATTTTTTATATGAATTTAGACATAGCATTAGGTGGAATGGACCAAAGAAAAGCCCACATGCTGGCGAGAGATACAGCTCTGAAGCTTGGCTATAAGAAACCGATATCCATACATACTCCTCTACTGACAGGGCTTCAGGGTTTAGGTAGAATGGATCCTTCAAAGGTTTCAGAGGAAGAACATGCCATCGAGTTTAAAATGAGTAAAAGCAAACCCGAATCAAGTATTTTCATTCATGATCAACCTGAGGACATAAGGAGAAAGTTGAAGAAAGCATATTGCCCGCCAAGGCAGGAAGCATTTAATCCTGTCCTTGAAATAAGCAGATACGTACTATTTAATAGAGGAGACTTCAATTTAGTTGTTGAAAGACCGGAGAAATATGGAGGAACCGTAGTATATGAAGGATATGATAAACTTCTAAAAGACTACTTAGAGGGTAAGCTTCATCCTGCCGACCTGAAGAAGGCGACTGCTGAAGCACTTATTGATCTATTAACACCTATCAGAGTAAGGCTTCTTTCAGATAAAGAGGCTGTCAGACTAATAAATGAACTGTCCTCTGTGAAAATAACTAGGTAATGATCATTAACCGATTTTACCCTCCAAGGCATTACATTATTTTGGGGATAGTTTTGGAGTTGATTTCCTTCCAATTACTTGACGCGTCATACGAGATAGATGGTTCTGAACCTAAAATACTCCTGTGGGGTAGAACATCAGAGGATGAAAGGATTTTACTGATTTACAAAGGGTTTAAACCTTATTTCTATATTGTTCCTAGAGATCCTCGGATCAACGAGGACGAGCTAAGACAAGTTAGCCTCCTCTCTAAACCAAAGAGTCCTATTCTTAATATAGAGATAGTAGATAGAAACTTTTTTGGAAGACCTGTTAAGGCATTGAAAGTCACCACATTAATCCCTGAGTATGCTAGGATATACAGGGAAGCTGCTGCAAAACTAGGGTTTGTAGAAAGAGTTTTAGAGGCTGATATCCGATATACTATGCGGTTTCTAATAGATTCCAATTTATACCCTTTAAGATGGTATGAAACAGGGGTTAAGGAGCTCAGCGAAAAGGGATACCGAGTTAATCACGTATACGAAGTAACAAGTGATATTATAGAAATCGAAGAGGCTAGCTCGAGAGATCCATTAGAAGGCCTTCGAACTATGGCTTTTGACATAGAAGTATACAGCAAAGAAGGTTCTCCTGACCCATTACGGGATAAAGTCATTATAATAAGCACAAGCAAGGAGGGCGAGTCTTCTACTCATACTCTTTGGGATTCGAGTGATGAACAAGGCCTAATATCAATGTTTACTAGAGAGATATTATCTTACGACCCTGATATAATCGTAGGTTATAACCAGGATAAATTTGACTGGCCTTTTCTAAGGGAGAGAGCTTCTAAGTTAGGGATTAAACTAGATGTAGGAAGAAGAATAGGTTCACAACCCGAGACCAGTGTCTATGGACATATATCCGTTGCTGGCCGATTAAACGTCGATTTGTATAACTTTGCAGAAGAAATACCTGGCTTGACCCTCAAGACTCTCGAGGAAGTGGCGGAGTTTCTTGGTGTGAAAAAGAAAAGTGCAAGAATTCTCATCCCTTGGTATAGAATCCCGGAATACTGGGATGATGCTGATAGAAGAAATAAATTGATCCAATATGCTACAGATGATGTTGAATCTATATATAGGTTGTCAGAGAAGTTCCTTCCGTTCGGAGCACAGCTCAGTTCAACTACTGGAATACCTTTGGATCATGTGATGGCAGCCAGCACAGGGTTTAGGTTGGAATGGAGGCTTATAAGAGAAGCTTACAAGAGAAATGAACTTGTCCCTGAAAGAGTTGAACGCCCAACTGCTTCTTACATTGGAGCATTAGTTTTAAAGCCAGAGCCAGGGATAAAGGAGAAGGTTGCAGTTCTAGACTTTGCAAGTATGTACCCTAGCATTATGGTGAAGTATAACGTCGGACCTGACACACTCATAAGAGAGGGAGAGGACTACCCTGAGGAAAATACTTATGTAGCTCCTTCTGTGGGACACAAGTTTAGAAAAGAGCCCTACGGGTTCTTTAAAGATGTCTTGAAAAAGTTCCTTAAGTGGAGGCGTGATATTAAGTCTAGGCTTAAGGAGCTCGAACCATCTTCAATTGAATATGTATTGCTGGATCAAAGGCAAAGGGCCATTAAGGTTCTAAGTAACGCCACGTATGGTTATATGGGATGGAGTGGAGCTAGATGGTATTGCAAAGAATGTGCTGAAGCAGTTACAGCATGGGGTAGAAACCTTATTTTATCTGCTATCAAATACGCTAGGAGTTTAGGGCTAAAAGTCTACTATGGAGACACTGACAGTCTCTTTGTTGACTATAATGAAGATAACATAGAGAAACTTACTGACTTTGTGGAAAAAGAAATGGGTTTTGAAATAAAGATTGACAAAATCTATAGAAGAATACTCTTTACAGGTGCAAAGAAAAGGTACGCGGGACTAACAGTAGATGGATTATTGGACGTGACGGGATTAGAGGCTGTTAGAGGAGATTGGTGTGAGCTAGCAAAAGAGGTACAACTAGAGGTTCTTAAAATAGTCCTCCGTGAAGGTAATGTAGAGAAGGCTGTAGAGTACGTATTAAAGGTCATGGATGATCTTAGGAATAGTAGAATGCCTATGGAGAAACTTGTAATATGGAAAACCTTGACTAGAAGACCAAGTGAGTATAAAATGGATGGGGCTCACGTTAGGGCTGCACTTTTACTAGAAAAGTATGGTTACAAGATAGCTCCTGGCATGAAAATAGGTTATGTAATTATCAAGAACCATGGGAAATTAGCTGATAGAGCTAAGCCTTTTATCCTAGCATTAAAAGAGGAAATCGATACTGAATACTATGTCAATAAACAAGTGATTCCTGCAGCTCTTAGAGTTCTACAAGTTCTAGGAGTTGGTGAGAACAGGCTAAAAATGGGAAGTAAAGGTCAGAGGTCTCTATTTGACTTTATGTGAGGTCTTGAAATGTAAAGAATTGTATTCCTGGAGGTCTCACTGTTATTTTACCAGTCCTAACACCAACAACGATTTTTATTCCTTTGGAATCCGCCAACTCTAGTAATCTTTGAGTTATTATGCCATCCATTATTATCGCAAATATTTCATCTTCCGCTTTCTCGAGCGCAGCATACAAGTCTCTTACTGGAACTTTTATTATTTCATTCCACGCAGAATCATATAGTATTGCCTCTAAAGTTCCTTTTAGATCATTAATTTCATCCAGAACTTCTCTGGGTATAGCAATAGTTTCAATACCAAGTTTCTTCTCCTCGACTTTCTCTTCAGCTACCTGTTTAGCTCCTTCCTGCTCTACAGGACCCTCCTCCTCTTCTTCAACAGCCTCAATATACTGCTTTTCTTCTACAGGCTTCTCTTCAAGTTTTTCCTCAGTGACCACTTCCTCCTTCTCTATTCCTAACTTCTTTCTCATCTGATCTGCAGGAATAATGTCCTTTAAAGATCTCGAAATCTCCTTACCCGTTAGATCCTCTACCTCTTTTCCAGGAGGAGCTCTAGCCACATAATCTATGTCAACCTCGCTCAACAGTGTTTTAAGAATTAACTCCCCTCCTCTATCACCATCAACAAAAGCTATTGTAGTTTTTTTCTTGGCAAGCCCCTTTATTGTATCTGGAATTTTTTCTTTGGCTCCCTCGAGTGCTATAGTATTCTTAATACCATATTTCATTAAATTAATTACATCTGCTCTCCCCTCTACTATTATAACGGTATCACTTCTATCAACATCCGGACCCGCTGGAAGACGGTCATCACCATAGTAGATTACTTCAGGGGCTTTTTCGGGAGTTACTATTTTCTTTAGTATTTCCTTGGTATCAGGTGTGGATTCCCTCCACTGATTTAGTATATTTTTTGCCCTCTCAACGATTTTTTCTAGCTTCTCGAGTCTGAGATCCTTTATTTCAATCAATTGAATATTTGCGTCATAAGGACCTACTTTATCTATAGTTTCTATCATGGCCGCAATTACAGCCGTCTCCGGTCTACTTAGATTACTAGGTATTTCAATCTCTCCCACAGTTTTTGATCCCTGATGCTTTATGTCTACTTTAATTCTCCCAACTCTACCTTTATCTTGAAGCTCTCTTAGATCAAATTCTTGGCCGAGAAGGCCTTCTGTTTGACCGAATATTGCTCCTATAATATCATGCCTGTCTACACGGCCGTGAATTTCTATTTTGAACTTGACTATATACTTCAATTATCTTCACCTTTCATGTATAGCACACTTTATTTTAAGTGTCATTCAGCGCAGTTGAATGTTATTTTTCCCATACTCCGCGCTCTATTTTGTTAGAATGGATATGTACCAGATATTTTATTGTTTGCCGTATTTCTCAAGTTAGCGGAGTTGAAATCATGAAGATAGAAGGAATATAGTAAAAACTAGATTATTAGTATAGAATGGAGTGGAAAGCTGAGGGGTTAGATTCTTCCCCTCAGCTTCATAGCATCATAGACCCTCTTGACTGCTAAGGCATATGCAGCCGTTCTCATGTTGTACTTGGATGTGTCAAGTTTGTTCTGCCAGAAGTCCCAGACCGCATTGAAGTTATTCATCATCTTCTCCTCTAGTCTAGCCTTAACCTCTTCTTCTTTCAGCCATCCGCCCATTCTATTGTTAACCCATTCGATATGACTTACAATTACTCCTCCAGCATTTGCTAGAATGTCAGGAACTACCACTATACCTTTCTTTGTGAGTATTGCTTCGCCATCAGGCGTCGTAGGACCGTTAGCAGCTTCAGCTATGATTTTAGCCTTAACCTTGTCAGCATTCTCAGATGTTATCTGGTTTTCGAGAGCTGCAGGAATCAGTATATCCGCATCAATGTATAAAGGATCTTTTGTTCCAATCTTTTTCTCTACCTCAGGATAATTTATAACTGAACCTGTCTTTTGTTTGACCTCAAGTAGTTTTTCTACGTCTAGTCCATTTGAATCGAATATTCCACCCTTACTATCGCTTACAGCAATAATTACTGCACCCATCTCGGCGAGGGACTTTGCTGCAAATTGTCCAGCGTTACCAAATCCTTGTATAGATACCTTTTTACCCTCAATTCCACCTAGCACTTTCTTTGCAGCCTCTGCAGCTACTACAGCTGTACCGTGACCTGTGCTTATAACCCTAGTCTGAAGTCCTCCTAGAACAAGTGGTTTACCTGTGACTACACCGAATGCGTGAAATCCTTTCAGCCTGCTATACTCATCCATATACCAAGCCATAGTCTGAGGATTTGTATATACATCAGGTGCCGGTATGTCCTCATCTATTCCCACTACCTTTGCTATCATTTCAAAATACTTCCTACTCAATCTTTCTAGTTCGCCAGGGCTAAGTTTATGAGGATCTACTTTAATACCGCCCTTGCTTCCACCATATGGCAATTGTGCAAGACTGTTTTTCCATGACATCCACATTGAGAGAGCTATTACCTCGTGTTCATGCACATCAGGGTGATATCTAACGCCTCCTTTATAAGGTCCAAGTGCACTATTGTGCTGGCTTCTCCATCCAGTGAAGATCTTAATGGATCCATTGTCCATTTTGACAGGTATACTTACCCTAACAAGTCGCTCAGGTACTGAGAGGATTTCATATACCTCATCTGATAATCCGAGTATTTCTACAGCCTGCTTTAACTCTTTCTTTGCTTCTTCATAGGGATCTCGAGTTACGTGACTCATGTGTATTCACCATAGTTATGGTTTCGGATAACCCTATTTGGTAGGGTTGTTATTTAAGCCTTTCCGTTTGTATATTTAGAACCATGAAGATATGAGGGGAAAATCCCGTGTTCCACGTGTAATGGAATTCCATATAAACTAGTAATTACTGTGTGATACACTGGTGTTATCATGTGCACAACCCGATAATCCTTGAAACGGATTTTGGATATGATGACCCATACACAGGTATAATGAAGGGAGTTATAAAGACTATCAATTCTAATGCAGAAATCATTGATCTAACTCAAGGAATTCCGCCCTTCGATATAAATGCAGGTGCATATGTTCTCTATACATCCTACAAGTTTTTTCCGGAGAACTCGATATTTACAGTAGTCATTGATCCGGGAGTAGGTTCAAGTAGAAAACCCATTTTGGCAAAGGCATGTAAACGATATTTTGTTGGACCAGATAATGGCGTTCTTTATTCTGTTATTCGTTCTTGTTATAACAACAAGTCGCTTGACTTTATTAAGGTGATAAATTCCGGCATGTTGTTAAACAAAGTCTCCATGCTTGCAGGGTACTTTGACTTGCATTTATCCAATACGTTTCATGGAAGAGACTTATTCGCACCAGCAGCTGCACTTGTCTCTATGGGAGAGGAAATAACCGAATTCGCACCCACATCTATTAGCCTCAGTGATATCGTGAAATATGAATTGATTTACAATATAGAAAAAGACGGTTTAATTTGCTTTAGACCAATCTATGCAGATAGATTTGGTAATGTGGCATTAAGTACGGTGTTTAAGGATTTTGTTTCACGTCACAAGATGTCTGGTAAAGTGTTGTTTATTACAAGTGAGGGTGATAAGTTTACCGGAGTAATAGGATCTACATTTTCTGACGTACCATCAGGTAGCATAGTATTGTATCCTAACAGTTTCGGGTTCCTTGAAATAGCCATTAACAAAGGATCTGCAGCCAAGCTTATTGGAAAGCCTGAATTGATTTGTTTTAAGAACTAGCTAATGCATCTTATCTTACATCTAGATGTTTCAGTCTTCATGTTACCGAACAGGCTTTTTGGAACGATTATCAACCCTTCCGTTTTGTCGATTATAACACCTGAGAGGGGATTTACAGGAGGATCTGGTAATCCTTCCGGTTTCTGTTTTCCATAGTATTTGAGGTATACCTTGTAACCCTTTTTCTGCTTTTTCCACCAATACATCCCGTGGTACTCATATATTATTTTTGTACCATGAGAATTTTTATAGTAAACCTTGTGAACAGGTTTTAAGTAGAACCCTGTCTTCTTTATCATAGAATTATAAGCATAGATGGATGTTCTGTAATCATCGAGAAGCTTCTCTAAGATCCCCATGCATCCTTGTAGTGCTATTTTCTCGCAATTTTGGCGTTCAGTCGGCTCTTCCAATTCATCCCCCTCCGGGTCGTATCGTCGCAGGCTGCCTCATCACGCCTAATAATACCATATAGTACTATCTTGGAATATTAGAAATCTTATTTTTATAGCGTATGGCCACTAAAAAGGCTAAGTGTCCCTATATTTTGGAGTAGATGAAATAATTAATAGTTGAGGGAATTCGATAATGGAATACATAAAAATTCCTGTTAACGAGGAAACGCTCTCATTTCTCAAAGGTCTAGCCAATAAGAAAGGAATAAGCCTTAAAAAACTAGCTGGTGATCTATTTAAGGGAATTACAAATTATTTAGAAGAAATAGAAAGCTATGCCAATGAGAATTCCATAGATTGTGACACTGCTGTATCAGAGCTCATGGATTATGGTGTAATACTTTGGGATGAAATAGTTTCAATGATCCTTGATGTTCTTCACATCGACAGGCAAGTAGTTCTAGATGATTTGATGTTTGATCACATAGATTCAAGCATAATACTAGTTTTCACGAGAACAGAAGGAAGTAAGGGATTAATTGATGAGATTACCTTAGATCTAAGCTGTGAAGGAACATCATTATATGCCATTCATTTCTTAAGGGATAACGAGGAATGGGAACTCAAAGAACTGCCCGAAGGATTCGAACCTGTTTTCGATAGGGACGAAAAAGCTGTTATCCTGAAAACGAGAGGTAAAACCTTAGAAGATCTTCCTACAACAGGAACCTTAGAGAATCTTATGGAGGAACTTATAATTAAATACTAAAAATTTAGAGTTCTTCTTTTCCAGTTCTCCAAAGGCCGACTGCTTCCCTTCTCTTTATCCCTCTCATCATAGTGTTAATATGTCTATAGACGGTTCCGTGTTGCCTACCCTCAGCTAGCATTTCAACGGCTCTCTTTGCCGCCATTGCTCTTTCATAACTACCTATTATAGCTACATGGTATTTACCTACAACGATTGTAGTGCCTGTCATTTCTTCAATAGTCCGCCTTGCTCTACCCTTTTCTCCTATAATTCTACCCTTAATCCTTTTCAAAGTATTCTGATTATCCCCTATAAGGTTCTTCAAGTCAATGACTAGAAGAACATTATCATCGTCAAGAAGAGCGGAGGCTTCCTCAGGTGTAAATCCTAGTCCTATAGCTTTGACTATTTCAGACGCTTTCATCACATTTATAGGAGGTACACTAGGTGTTTCAGATTCAATTACTACCATGGAATTCTCTGTGTCGACTGTTATTAAGGTACCAGTTTTACTCATAATCTCGTTTTTAGTCTCTCCCTCTTTACCTATTACTATGGGAATTCTATCCAGTGGTATCTTCACATGCATCCTATTTGAAGCCCACGGATTGCTAGTCAAATAAGTCCACCCATTCTATGGAGTCTCTCTTAAGGCTTATCATATTTTCCTAAGAATATATACATGAGAAAAGCTTTTGCTTAATTGCATCTTCCTGTAGATCTTCCTCCCCAATGAAACCTCTGAAAAATCTGAAAATGTTGTTCAAGTCTCTTACAAGAAACTCTTTTGCCATAGGATGATCAAGTGAAATCGATTGACTAACATCAATAATATAAACTCTTTTTCTCCAAAACATTAAGTTGAACTCGGATAAATCCGCGTGAACTAATTTCGTGTAACATACTATTCTCTCTAAGTTCACCCGAGTTTGTCTATAGATTTCTTTTGCAAGCCCAAGGTTTGCTTTGAGTTCGGGGACTAACTCTTTCACGAGAGGAGCCCGTTTGCCTTCCTCCCCAATAAACTCCATTACAATAACATTTCCCTTGAGTGCATGAGGGCGGGGAACCTTGACATGATGCTTATACATTCTTTTCATATTTCTGAATTCTTTTCTAGCCCATTCATAAATCAATCTTCTATAATCGTTCTTGGGAATTTCCTTGAATCGAGAATCTCCGGTAATATATTTGGCAATGCCCTTCCTGAACTCTGCTGTCATAGTTAAGTAAATCTTCACTGCAAGATCGTTTCCTTCAGGAGTCTTTCCCCAGTAAATCCTTGATTCTTTCCCACTACTAACAACACCATAAAGCTTGTCAAGAACCTTCTTCCTGTACAGGTAAAATAAATGTTGTTCCGTGAAAATATCAAAGACTTCTTCGACGGTTTCGAGAAGATCACTATCCTTTATACGTTTTTCTCTTTGCCTCCTCAGCCAACGGTTCTTACCTATTAGAAGCCCACCTCTTCGAGGAATTCCTCGCTGAGATATCCTCCATTTATTAGCTTCTTAATTTCATCTCTCCAGTACTTGTATACAATGTCAGCTTTATCACTCTCCTCGGACCAGGGAGCTACCAGCAGGATGTCCCCCTCTCTTATCCATATCCTTCTCCTCATCTTACCCGGAATTCTAGCCTTGAAGGTCTTTCCGTTGGTACAGAGAACTTCTATGAAGCTTCCACCTAATATTTTATGTGCTACACAAATGATTGTCTCCTCATCCGGGAAGGGTGTTTCACCTCTTCGATTCCTCTGCCTTCCTCTGCCTCTCGCCAACTATCATCCACCCTTTACTCTACATCTATGATATAATGTAGAGTGCTTTTTCAGTTAAATACACGATATATTCCTCTCCTTCTCGGAGCTCTTTATTGGTTAGGTTTACCACCTTCTCGGGAGGATACTCTATTGTACTAGTATACCCGCTTTCTATATCCAAGAAGATAGTACTGTAAGGATCCCTGGATACCAGCATCACTTTCTTGCTCTTACTAGTATGTATATACTCTTCTATTTTATGTGACCAGAATTGATCCGGGTTTAAACTTGACTCTCTACCTGATTCTAAATCCATCAATTTGATCCTTGTTCCAGTAATGTCTAAAACGTAATTTGGGGACCCGTCTATACTTATTATGTCCCCATTTTTGACAGATGCTACTCTAAGAGATACTGTTAGATGCCCCAGTCTCCTACCATCATTTCTTCTGCCTGATAAACTGTAGGTTTCTATTCTTTTACCGAGAAATCTTCCTGATATCTTTGAAGCAATAATTCTTGCCGAGGTAGCATCCGTGATAAGTAAGTCAAGACCTTCCTTCTTATCTATAATATCAACTATTTGTTCCTTCAGTTTCATAGAAAGAGTATCCAGATAGTCTAAAACCAAGTTTTTCTCATACTCACTTAGTTTACCTCCTATTCCTCTGACTTGAATTAGAGCTTCATGATAACCTACCTTCTTACGGATACACCTAGGACAGAGTCCTGCTGACACCCTAACTTTAACCATATAGTCTTTTTCTAGAACGACGCCCTCTATACTTTTACCTTCTACCATTACCTTGAAGTAGTATTCTCCATAAGTGTTTATAGGTGTTTGAGATTCCAGGCTCTTAATAGATACAAAAGCTATTCCCATTACCGGTTTAATTTTTGAAACAAGCGCTGTGTAGACGGCTTCGTACACTGCTTCCTCTAATGTACTGGGGTATGAGTATATCCATTGTTTCCCTATCCTATAGGCTCCGCATGAATTGCAAATGGTTATGCTGAGATTATCTGGGACTTGAGCAACTCCGTATTTTTCTAGAAAACAGTCTTTACAGAGATTACCTACAAACGGTAGGTTTGGAGATTTCTTTCTACCGCAAACAGGGCATACTATACCGTTTCTATTAGGTTCAGTACTTGAACTTGTAGATTTGGACATGTGGAATATCACCTATTCTTAGCACTGAATCCTCTGTCACCAAGCCGAGTTCCTTAGCTAAATCCACGGAATGCTCTCCTACCAGAATTATTATATCATATAAAGCCATCAAACTTGCCACTTGATCCTTGTTGGCTATTTCACCTTCATAGAGCTCTTTGTTTACCTCTATGGTAAGCTCGTTACTAACAAATTTCCTTCTCAATAAACCGTAGTCAGCTACAGCTAACATTGGAGGATGACCAGATATTCTGTGAACTTTATAATGAAAGAGATCTGATTCCTCGACCAAAGGGAATCATCCTCAGGGAAGGTATGAATTAAGGTTAAATAGGTTTGACTGGTTGTTCTGCTCCACATGCTTCGCATATAAGAACCCATGTCTTTCCTCTTTTGACAAGTATGGTATCAGGCCTGCCACAAGTTGGGCATATAACATATGATTTAACGAACTTCTCCAAGATCATATTCAAACTTTTACTTGACACCCTAATGTTTACTTTCAGTATACCGCTCTCCGGATCATAGTTTCCAGCAGTAGCCAATTCTTTCAGAAAGTATCTTGACAAGATGTCTGGGTTTCTTCTAAGTTTATCTACTATTTCCCTAAAATTCCTTATTATTGTCTGGCTACCCATATGGATCACCTCTACCTTTGGCATCTCAAACCTTTCATATCCATGTTTTTTAGACGGTACTTTAGAGTAAAGCCTCTCCAATAGCTTATTGTAATCGTCTTCAATTTCTCCCACTTAACTCACCCTTAGAACGTTGTTATTGGTCGAGGCTTAATAACTGCTAGCTGTAAGATGTGTGAATTGATGCATGATGAGAGTCTATATAGAGACATACGGGTGTGCATTGAACGTCCATGATACTATAGTGATGGAGAGCTATATCGCTCGGAAGGGTTATAAAGTAGTTAGAAGTTTAGAGGAAGCAGATGCAATAATCTTGAACACTTGTGCTGTTAGGCTCGACACTGAGAGAAAGATGGAAAAAAGACTGCGAGAAATTCATAATAAGTTCCCTGAAAAGAAACTAGTCGTCGCTGGATGCCTAGTTAAGTCTAGACCTTATTTAGTTTGTAAAGTAGCACCTCACGCAAGTATGGTTTCTCCACAAAACATCCACAAAATCACTGAAGTCTTAGAAAAACCTCGCAGAGTAATACTACTAGATGGTGATAAAGAAAGAGGATATTTACCCACTATAACTAACAGCAAAACAATAGCAACAATAGCAGTGAGCGAGGGTTGCTTGTCAAACTGTAGTTTTTGTATAACTAAAATAGCCCGAAGAAGAGTCTCAAGCTATCCCGTTACTACTATTGTAGAGGCAATTAAGATGTTAGTAAATAAAGGTGTGAAAGAAATTAGGTTGACTGCCCAGGATACAGGTGTTTACGGGTATGATATCTCTGGTAGAAAAATGCTACCCGAATTAATCAGCTCTATTCTCGAGGAAGTAAAGGGGGAGTATTACATAAGAATCGGTATGATGTCCCCTCAACATCTCATTGACATACTTGACGAGGTTGTTCCTCTATACAGAGACCAACACTTATTCAAGTTTTTCCATATTCCCGTTCAGTCTGGAAGCGATAAAATTCTTAGACTAATGAACAGGGAATATACTGTTGATGAGTATATCGACCTAGTTAAAGAGATTCGGGGGAAAATCCCCAATGCTTATCTTGCAACAGATATCATAGTTGGTCATCCTGGAGAAGACTTTGAGGATTTTTCTCAGACAATAGAACTGGTAAAAATCCTAGAGTTTGATAAAGTTCATATAGCAAGGTACACTTACCGGCCAAGGACGCTTTCAGGTAAACTGAGACAAATACCTGAGCCGGAGAAAAAGAAGAGAAGTAGTATACTAGCCCACATTGTTGAGGATATCGGTTTTAGGAAAAATAAGGTGTTCCTAGGGAAAAAGATTGAAGCCATAATATTGGATGAAGGTTTTAAGCATCAATCACTCATAGCTAGAACGGAAAACTATAAGCCTGTAGTTATTTCGAGTGGATATGAATACTTGTTAGGTGAGAAAACCCAAATTCTAGTTACCGGCTATACATTTTTTGATCTGAGAGGTGTACCTATTGTCCATAGGTAACTCACTATACTGTTCTGGGGTTTTTATCGAACCCCTAATCCACCCTAAACCAGGCGGTGTCACTAGAGTTATCAGCCACCCTGATAAATCCATATATAATTTTATGCTAAACAGCCTTGTATTCTGCGATTCAATCCTTCATATATCCTGGGATAAATCGGATGATTGTATGATAGGAAGGACATTCGAGAATATCATATTTCTACTTAGAAAATATAGGTTGGAAATCAACACTTCTATGGGATCCTGGGTTCTCCACACTCCAATCATATTATCTGCTAAAATTCTTGGAGAAAGCAGGCGCCCAAATATTGAAGCAATAGTTAATAGTTCCATTGAACTGATTAAATCAGCAAGTTCCTGTGACGCTAAGGGATATTTCGAGTTACTGAGATACTATTCCCCCAGTCACCTAGGAAAACTAAGGAAGGGAGGAATAGATGCCAAGGAAATGGAGGGAATAGATTTACCTAGCTTCTATAACATCGTCAAACGAGCTGGGCAAGGAGATATCGTTCATAAAGAACTTATTCAAGGGTATCCAGTGAGCTTAGAAGCGTCCAAGTCTATTAGCTTGCTAGTCAAAAAGGGTTTAAATTTTGAGGAATCAGTCTATCAGACGGTTTTACGTTTGATGTCAAAATATCTTGACACCTTAATTGCAAGGAAGTATGGAATAAGAATTGCACTAAGAGTCTTAAAGTCAGCGAAGCTTGTTTTAGAGAATAAACTACGCTACCAGGAAATGGAATCTTTTATGCGATCAAACAACCTTAATCCAGGTAGTATATTAGACATAGTTTCCATGGGTATAACTTTCTACTTTATAGAAAACCTAGAATCAGACTTCGATGAAAGAATCCTAACCGGCTAATCCATCGGTGATATCCCCGTTTTTAGTATCCTCTCGAACTGTGCTTGTGTTTCTTTCATCCACTTTATTCCTCTGAATATGATTTCAGACTGCTTCTTTTCTATAGAAATAACTGAAAAATCGACATCTAGTCTAAACATGTACTCTATAAAGTCTTCGAGAAAAGAATAATTATGAAATCTTAATTCAAACGTTTCACCTATACCATTTTCTTTCACATATTTTTTAATGGAATTTAACGCCGGATTGATGAGTGCCTTGCCTAGTTCTAGAGCTTTATTCCCGATTAATTCACTGTCATAGCCTCGTTCGTAGTACATAAAGAGTTCCCTGACGAGCCTTGGGAAAACGAAATATCTACCCTCATCAAATGGAGATCTCATTCCTATACTGATATCATCGATATTGATATAGCTAGTAGTATATTTCAGTGGTTCGACCCTATAGAACGGGTCCTTTAGAACAACACCCTCTCTCTTCTCTTTTTCCAGCTCATCTATTATTTCGAAAAGCTTCTTACTTTCATGCTTCCATATGACACCTAATCTTCTAACATTACGCAATCCACAATCAGATACTAAGTTTACTCTTTCATTAGCACTCAGAGGATTTTTACCTAAAAAGATATCAAAAATGAAGATATCCCATTGAGGCGCTTCTGGGTATTTATACCTGATATACGGATTCTCTAGACCAACAACCTCACCGACAATTATGGTGCTTTCTCCCAGCATACTTAAGAGGTGCTGAATATTTTCCCTATATTTTCTCCTTATCCTATGCGTTGTATATGGGCAGATATATCCCCCTCTGGTAGCCGCATAAATTTTATCTCCTATTTTGAATAGCCTTACATTGTATCCGTTCATCTTCTCCTCCACAACTATTTTATCAATAAAGTAATGGTTCAGCGCTCTCTTAGCCAGAACAATCCTTTTCATATGAGGGTATCCTGGTATAACTTTGTATTCAGTATCTGTTTTGATTATTGCAGTGCCCTCGTAATACCTACCTATATCTCTTCTAAGAACTAGATATTTCAACTCCCCATAAGCCATTGCACGTATACTTCTCGTTTTCGATAATCTCTCAGCTCTCTTTAAACTGAAATCTAATCCTTTAGTTAGAGCTTCAATAACCCATTCACTTGGCATCATTGGAACCTGTTTATGTATTAATTAGAGTTAAGGGTTTTCAAGATACACCCTTATCTTACCACTTCGGAGTAGTAATTTTCAACTATGCCATTCAACCTGGAATTTATATATAAAAACAGAAGAGACAGCTAATTATACTTGAAAAACTGGTGCATATAAGATGGACATGAAAAAAATACTCTTTCTGGGAATGATAGCTGTTTTCGCATTAGTAATAGCGGTAGAGACCGCTCCTACATTCGCAGCTCAAACCCAACCAGTGACTCAAGCAACGGGAGTCTCAACTAAAATGCTTGGCGCTGGATTAGCTGTTGGTTTAGCAGGAGTTGGAGGGGGGATTGCCGTAGGTATTGCTGGTGCCAGTGCTATAAGTGCTATAGCTGAAAAACCTGAAATGAGTGGTATAGCAATATTGATTGTAGCGCTCGGTGAAGGTATAGCAATATACGGTTTCGTTATCTCACTGCTAATTATGTTTACACATTAATGGAAAACTGTTTATCTAACTATAACCTTTTTTATAAAAAAGTCTTATAAAATAAATTAGTTTTCCAATTTAAATTCAACAATATAAAAATGAAAGCACATTATAAAAGTAATTATATCGAAAGGCCTTTCCTCTTCCGTTCCTGCTCGGGTCTTATTTTCACTAAACCCATGTGAACAGCACAACTTATACAATAACACTTAGTCACTGGATACCTAGTTATAATAGCACCTTTTTTTTCAAGCTCCCTAGCTAATTGAGGGTCAACTGGGCTATACATACGTGTCACACAGATTGCTTTGTCTTTAGGAACCAACCTCCCACAGTTATCACACTGTACCCGCTCTACATATCCTTTAGATCCTTTTCTCCTACCTCTACTCTCTCTTTTCTTGGGCATCTCCTTAATACCTCCTTATCTCACTAACTGATAACCCAAGCACTTCATCGTATTAATATGTTTTAGCTATTCTAAGCCAATGCTTCGCTTTCCTACCACATACAGGGCATTTCTCATTCACTGGAATATCATTTTCAGGGTAAGGCGTCCCTAAAGCTTTGGCATCAATATATTCCATCAGTTCATAAGCACATTTTTGATCACCGCACCATGGAACCTCTACTATCCCACGATTTGAAGCTATATAGTCTTTAGCTTCATCTAGAGATGTCATCCTCTTAACGTTCTCCTTTAGAAAACTCCATGCTCTATTTGCTAGGTTCTCCATAATGCTATTCATGACTTCAATAATTTTCCCAGCCAATTCGTCGAGATTAATTGCCATTTTAGTGCCCGTATCTCTTCTAGATAAGGTTACTGTACTACCGTTAAGTTCGTTTTCACCTATCTCGAGCCTTACCGGTACTCCTCTCGTTTCCCAGTAATAGAACTTTGCACCTGGTCTTAACTGTTCCCTATCATCTATTTTCACCCTCAACCCTTTTTGGGATAGCAAAGCCTTGATTTCCCCGGAATACTTTAGTATTTTTCCAAACTCAGTACTTCTACTAGGAATGGGGACGATTACTATCTGCGTCGGAGCTACATTCACCGGTAGAATAGCTCCTTTATCGTCGCCGTGCATAGCTATTACTGACGCCACTACTCTGTCACTTAACCCATAGCTAGTTTGCCAAGGATAATCAAGCGACTCGTCTTCTAGTTGTATCTTGAAGTCAAAAGTTTTCGGAAAGTTCTGGCCAAGATTATGGGCTGTTCCGATTTGTAGGACTCTCCCGTCAGGGAAAACAGTATCGAAAGCTATTGTATAGAGTGCTCCTGCAAATTTATCCCACTCCGGTCTTTTCGATATAATGTATGGAATACTGAGCTCATCAAATATTCTCTTATATATGCTTATAGCTTCTTGGACTTGCCTATCAGCATCTTCTTTAGATACATGAACAGTATGGGCTTCTTTGAAGGTTGTGACTTCACGTAATCTTATCATTGGCTTGGTAGACTTGGTTTCATACCTGAATATACTAACTACCTGATAATACTTCTTAGGCAACTGTTTATAGCTCTTGATCCACAAGCTTTCCATGTAAGTTATACTTGTCTCACTCGTTGGTCTAAGAGCAAGTTTTACGTCGAGAGGTTCCAAGCCTCCTTGTGTAACCCAGTATACTTCATCTTCAAATCCCCTAATATGCTCCTTTTCTTTACGTAATAGAGTATCGGATATAAGAAGGGGAAGCAATATTTCTTCATGTCCTGTTTCGTCTAGTTCCTTTCTTATTAGCTCAATTATCCTTCTCCGCAATTGAAACCCGTATGGCATCCAAATCCCCATTCCCTTGACAGGATAACGCCCATAATCATAGAATTCCCCATTTTCCAGGATGTTGTCAAACCATTTTGAGAACTCTTTCTGCCATTTACATCTAATAACTTTGTTCATATCTTTCCCCGCCTTGTTATTGCAGTATAGCATGCTTTTTTAAACGTTAATTTCAGATGTGGTTTTCTAGGTGGTGAAAAACATTTTACACCCATGAAACTGAAAACTGTAATAATATCTTCTTAGTATATTCGCCAACGGCTATTATCAAGGGAAATCTCCCTCATAAAGGCTATGCAGGACATAGTGGAAGACTCGACGTTATAGTAAGAAGTATTTCAGCTTCAATGATCAATGAGAATACTTGCTTTATTGGTTTCTTAGGAGGGCAATATAAGGAAACCAGCATACAGGCAATAATCATTTCTAACATGCTCCAACTTGAATCTTTCAGCGAGAAATCCATTTTCATGTCGATTTACAAGTGCTTCAAGAGTAAACACACCTGTAAAGACATTATAATAGATGAAGCTGACTTTCCGTTTTTAATTAATAACCTGAGAAAAACAGGCTATGAGTTTTTCTTGCTAGATGAAAACGGGGAAGATTATTGTAAACATTCTAGGAAAATACTCTCAGGAAGAAATATATTCATAATGGGAGCACATGAGGATATACCCTCAGAGTCTTTTGAAGTCTTTAAGAGATATAGCATTAAAATTTCCATAGGCCCAGTATCACTTCATACAAGTCACGTTATCGCATATCTATCAACCATAATTCGAAGATTAACCGGTCAAATCACTCCCTGTCCAATGTTTTGACTCCAAGAATTACAGCATACAATGCAGCGGCAAGTAAGCCAAGCATATATGTAAGCATAATGATGTTCATCACGTACGACGGGGCAATATCAGTTATTATTAATAACACCAAAATTATTATGATCCTATCACTTCTTTCAAGCAACCTATGTTCGATAGGTTTTCCAAGGCTTGCAGCCCTTGCTTTAGAATATGTTATCGTTATAGTAAATCCTAGGGATAAAGTTACAAGCAATGGGTCATATCCAGCCAATATTAATGATACATAGTATATTGTATCAACAAACCTGTCTATCATAGAATCCAAGAACGCTCCAGCCGGACGAGCCTTGCCTGTTTCTCGAGCAACAGCTCCGTCTAATATATCAAAGAAGCTTGCAACCAAGAGTAGTATCACAGATAGAAATAAGTGATCATAATAAACTGATATAGGAACGAAAAGAGCAACTATGGGGCTGGCAAGGGTTATATAATCAGCTTTAACTTTACTCCCCAATCTTCGAGCGAGAAGCGATAATGACTTTTGAACTTGAGGTCTTAGCTTTGAAAGAACCATCCTCTAAAACCTCCTTGCATAACCCGATCATATACTGAGCATCCTTTTCTAGGATAGGGCTCTCTGATATTATAACACCATCTATTCCGGTCATAAGATATGCTTTGCACACTATAACCCAGTCAGGACCATATTCTTCTTCTCTTAAAGTATGATGCATTTTCTCTCCACCTTTTCCATACTCAATCTTAGAGAAATGAGCGTGCAATGGTTTAACAGCATACAAACCTAATTCTTTCTCTATTTTATCTATAACATTAATTACATCATCTATGCTTAAGACCGCTTTACCTTGATTTCTCGCATATAGATGGGCCCAATCAACAGCTGGCCTGCATTTCTCGATGCTCTTACAAATTTCTATAGTATCATCAACACTACCAACTTGAGTATCTTTTCCAGTAGTCTCAGGAGCTACCCAAGGCCTAGTATATCCTTGACTTTTTACCTCCTCTTCAAGCTTCTGCAATTGGTCTATAATCTTTTTGACTGCATACTCCTTAGAAGGCCAGCCTTTGTAGTAGCCTGGATGGAAGACTACGGCATAAGCATTCATCCAGTGTGAAGCCCTTATAGCTTCAAAAAGTCTCCTCCTGCTAGCTTCCACCTTCTCCTTTTCCTTTGATGCTAGATTGATATAGTACGGGGCATGCATGGAAAGTGTTATATCATATTTGGCAGCCTCCTTTCCTAGTAAATTAGCCTTCTCTTCAGATATTCGAACACCCCTAACAGCTTCGTACTCCAAGGCATCCAAACCTATTTTATATAGGTATTCAGGTACTTTTTCCATAGGTCCTTTGGAACTCACTGGTTTACCCGCAGGACCAAATCTAAGTCTTGGCATACAAAACTCACCAGTAATCACTATATACTCCATGAAGGATTTTTCTATTGTCTTCCTCTACATACAATGGATATCAAACGATAGATACTATAAATGTGAATTTGGTAGAAGATATTATTGATATTAGTAAAAGGAAGGATTAGTTAGAAGAAAATTCTTCTACCTTCTCAATAGCTATTTCTACAGCTTTCTCCGGGTCAGGTTTATAGTTACTTCCAAGTGGAAGCTGTGCCAAGAGCGGTTTTATACTGCCGTCGTTCATTTTGACCATAATCTGCGGTAGAGCCGCCATTCCGAGGTCATCAGTTATTCCATGATCTATAGCAAACATGTAATCTTCCTCAAGTATATCAAGTTCGAGGCCAAGTTTCTCAGCTACCGCTCTAGCTATATTCTCCCACATCTTACTATATGGATGATGCTTAGCCGTATCCAGTATTATCTCGACAGGGTTAGCCATCGATTTCACACCAAAAGAATGCTGGGATACTAGGGGTAAATAAGTATTAGTAGGTGGTCGGAGAGCATGTGTCATCACTGCTTCTTCATATAAAGTCGGAAGCTCGGTTCCCGGATTCGTCCTCACTCCACCGGTTTCATATTTTTATCTTCAACACTTAATTTAGGGATGGTGTATAAATTGGTATGGAAGGCGAGATACGGGCTAGTCTATTCTATACTTGATTTAGCTGGTAAAGGTATAGCAAGTAGTTTATCTAAGCTTCTTGGTGATGTAGAGTCTGTTGAATGCCAAAGCGATCCTTGCTCGGAGGCATACTTTATTCCTAGCATCAACTCCTATCTTGTAGGTTTCTCCCAGGATGTGATATACTTTGATTTTCTCGACAAATTCTTCGATGTAGAAAGCTATGTATTTCTCTCAAGACATAAAGCTGAAACGGGAAGGAAGAGCTTAACAGTGCATCACACTGGAAACCCTCTACCCCAAGCCAGCCATGGAGGAAACCCGTTAGAGCTTTCTATTTCAAGTTCCCATATGGCAAAGAAACTGTTATCCATACTCTTCAGAAAAACCAGGGAAGCAGGACTTTCAGACGAGTATGAAGTTACTCTAGAAGCCACTCATCATGGCCCGACCAGTTTATCCACACCGTTAACATTTATTGAAATAGGTAGCACAGATGATGAATGGAGAGACCCTCGTGCTAGGAGGGTTATAGCTGAGACAGTGATTCAAGCCTTACAAGATATAATCAAACCTGATTACTGTGTACCTGTAGCAGGATATGGGGGCGGTCATTATCCAATTAAACACACAAGAATTCATTTGCAGGAACATTACTGTTATGGTCATATTCTCGCTAAATACGCTTTTTCTAACGGTGTCAACCCTGATGTAATACGTCAAAGTATACTGAAAAATCATCCAAGACCTGTAGAGCTAGCTATTATAGAGAAAAAATCGCTTAAATCGCAGATCAGGAAAGACCTCGTCTCTATTTTTGAAGAACTAGATATCAAGTACAAGTATGTTTAAATGTGTGGATGGAGCCGGGGCCGGGATTCGAACCCGGGGAAAACGGGTCTCCGCGATGGGTTAATAGCCGGAAGCTCTGCAGCCCGCCGCCTTGGACCGCTCGGCCACCCCGGCTTCCACCTTCTTTAGGCTTTGCTCCTGGTCTTTATTTTATTTACCTCCAATCTACCATTATGGCTTGGAGAGATTCCATGGTACTTATTATAGATATATTGAATAGTATAGGAAAAGAGGTTTATGACAGACAACTCAAGAGTAGTCTAATTGACAAGTGTGTTCAAAGTAAAATAGAGGATCTGAAAGTTCTCATACCTGGTTGCGGTGCACTAGGATCCGTTATAAGCGAAATATTAGTAAGGCTTGGTGTGCGTAAATTTAGAATTATCGACTTTGATTTTATCGAGCCATCTAACTATCCTAGAACTCAAAGTATAGGTCTACTGGATTCGTTAGGTAGAATTCCTAAAGTTATTGCGTGCGAGTCTCTCCTAAGAAGAATAAATCCATTCGTAGAAATCGAATCTATCTACGGGTGGATATCACCTTTGAACGCGGAGTCTTTGGTTGATGGAATAGATATAGTTATGGACGGTCTTGACAATTTGAAAACTAGATCATTTATATCTAGAGCTGCATGGGTTAAGGATGTGCCTTACATTTACTCTGGCGTATCTGACTATTATTACAATGTTATTCCACTGATACCGGGGAAAACCCCGTGTTTTGATTGTATATTTACTGTACCCGAAAGAGAGGAAGGAGGTATTCCTGTACTTGCACCTACGGTATATACTGCTGCTGCGACAGCAGTGATGATCTTACTCAGTATAGTAAAAGGTATCGTGGAGCCTAATATGATTATAGGCGATGCCTTCAATTTTTCCGTAGACAAAATTGCAGTTTCAATGGACCAGTGTGAGTGCAATTTTCCTATCAAGAATTCTAGATCCTGTATCATAGAGAATATTGGAGACAAACTAGCCTTATTTACGAGTGGAATACACCCCTTTAACCTAAGACATTTATTAAGAAATGAATGTACAGTAATCAATAACGATAAGTGGGTTTCATTACTAACCTGCGGGCCTGAAATTCTCTCAATCTATAGAGACAGTACTGTAATATGTGAAAAAGGCAATTGCAGCCAAAGTTTGAATTATATTGCTGGGAAGCTAGGATGCCTGTTATAGTTAGCGGTATCGATTTATCAGCTAACCCGAGGAAGAGGAGTGGCATATGTATTATAGCTAATGGAGTTTTATCATCTTGTATTAAGAAACCAAAAGATTCCGAGATAATAGATTTTATATACTCTATGGGGAAGCCAAGGGTAGTAGCTATAGATGCTCCTTTATCTATAGTTGATAAAGGCTTTCGGGACGTAGAACGGCTTTTGATCAAAGACGGATTCAAACTCTTACCCTTAGGGTTAGAAGGAATGAAGAGACTAGCTGAACGTGCGATTCGTTTGAAAAATATATTCGAGAAAGAAGGGATTACAGCCCTAGAAACCCACCCTAGAAGTGCATTTATCTCAGCTGGGTGCTACTGGGAAAATATTAGTTTCACCGGCTGCCTTGCAAGGTACGTTAAGCTAGAAAGTAACCTAAACCTGAAAAACAAGGATATTCGAGATGCAGCAATCGCAGCTTGTGTTGCTTGGATGTACCTGAATAAAAAGACGCTGGCCTATAAGTCCTCTGGGGATTCTATCTATTTATTGCCTAGACTGAACACGAAAATATGAAAATGACGATGTCAAGTTATATAGTATTGAGAGGTGCACATAGAAGTGCCTGTTAAGAATTCACGTATATCCGGCTTCTATAAGAAAACTATCAAAGATAGAACTAAGATAGTGAAAGACCTTATAGGACTCTCCGAAGAGGAAGTTAAAATCCTTCATTCTTGGGGAAACCTAGATCCTAAAATAGCTGATGCCATGATAGAAAATGTGATAGGGGCTATGACTTATCCTTTCGCGATTGTAACCAATTTCAAAGTAAATACCAAGGATTACCTCATTCCCATGGTGATAGAGGAATCATCTGTTGTAGCAGCAGCAAGTAACGCTGCTCGAGTCATGAGAAGAGATGGGGGAATAAAAGCTGTTACAACAGGGTCTGTTATGATTAGTCAAATACAACTTGTCAATGTTAAAGCTCCATACTACGCTAAAATGAAGATCATTGAACATAAAGATGAAATCCTCAAGTTAGCCAATGACCAAGATCCCGTTTTAGTAAAGCATGGCGGTGGAGCTAAGGATATAGAGGTTAGGGTTATTGACAGTCCTCAAGGACCAATGGTTATAACCCATCTTATTGTAGATGTTAGAGATGCTATGGGAGCCAATGCTGTAAACACTATGGCTGAGAAGGTTGCTCCGTTGATCGAGAAAATAACTGGCGGTAAGGTATATCTTAGGATACTAACTAATCTTGCAGAGAAAAGATTAGCTCGGGCTTGGGTTAAAGTTTATAGAGAAGACATAGGCGGAGAAGAGGTTGTTGACGGTATCGTAACGGCGTCAAACTTTGCTTGGGCAGATCCGTATAGAGCAGCAACCCACAATAAGGGTATTATGAATGGGGTAATAGCTGTTGCACTTGCCACTGGACAAGATCACAGGGCTCTCGAGGCAGGGGCACATGCTTATGCCGCAAGAAATGGGGTATATATGCCGCTTTCAATATGGGAAAAAGACGAATACGGAAATCTTGTTGGAAGCCTAGAACTTCCTATAGCTGTAGGTTTAGTAGGAGGAGCTGTGAAAGTTCATCCAGCAGTTAGATTAGCCATAAAAATACTTGGAGTTGAAACATCACAAGAACTATCTGAAATAATGGCAGCTGTCGGACTAGCCCAGAATTTTGCAGCGTTGAAAGCTTTAGCAACCGAAGGTATTCAAAAGGGACATATGAAGCTTCACGCTAAAAATATTGCAATTATGGCTGGTGCCTCTCCTGAGCTTGCTGATAAGATAGCAAACATAATGGTTTCTGAGGGAAAAGTTAGGTTTGATAGGGCTAAAGAATTATTGGAAGAGATGGGGCATAGCTCTAGTTAATTTCAATGCGAATATCATAGTCTCTCTTAACTTCTTTTCATAACAGTAGAGCTGCGGGTTTTCTTTGCTAGTGATTATTTTTGCAATATCAAGTATCGTTGGGTTTATTTTGAATAAAACGTCATCCACTTCTAATAGTTCTTGTATGCCCTGAGATATGCAGTGAACATTTGAACCGTTCATACATACAATTATTCTTTCTACCTTCAATGCAGAGGCAATTGCAAATGAGAATAGAAATATTTTGAAAGCTGGGAGATTAATTGCATATTGTAAAAGATCACCCGTACTGATGTTCTCTATATTCATTTTTTCAGAATCATACTTTGCCTCTGCTAATTTCATGGCAATATTGCTTATCATACTTGTTACATAGGCTAGCGGGATATATGTTTTCTTGTTATTGCCACCTACCCGGTAATGAAAAGGTCCAACAACTATTAAGGGAATCTGAAGTGTCCCAATTATTCCACGCCTTATATCCTGTGGGATGACTTCAAAATCTATTATACCAGACGCTACTGAGGATAGATTTACATCTTCTATTTTCTCTATTATTGCCCTTCTGATGAGGACTTCTGCATTTCCATTATTGGCCTCTAAAAAATACATTTCTCTTTTACTTGTGGAAAAGTGTTTAGAGAGAATGCTGTTAATATTGACAGACTTCATATTTAACGCACTCTTATTTCATCTTTGACTTATAGCTGGCCTAAACTTGTATCCATACTGAATTAGTCCGGCAGTCCGGTCTTCCCTGATTTTCCTCACGACTGCTTCAACTTCCATTCCTTCACTGATTTCCCCAGGTGAGATATCAGTTACTTGAGCTATAATCTTCGTGCCTCTCAAGTCTATTAGTCCTATTATTAGAGGTGTTTGAAGTTTGTAGCCTTCAGGCGGATTATATGATACTGTATAGGTTAACAGTCTACCTTTCCTTGGAAGGTTTACTGGCTCTATGTTGCCAGAGCCGCAATAAGGACATGTGTTTTGCGGAGGGAAGAAGATTTTCCCGCAACTCTTGCATTTTCCTCCTATTAGTCTGTAGTAACTTATTCTATTCCTCCAATATATTGGGACAGAATACTCCATTGACAAGGGACTTCACCTCCTACCTATAAGTATTCCGGAGGCATTAGATCCTAATCCGTTAATTCCTAGTATCATAGCTTCTTTAGCTTCAGGCATTTGTATTTGGAATGTTCCTGAAAGGATTCCTGAAAGTTCAGCAACTTGATATATACCTGTTGCACCAAATGGATGACCTCTAGCTTTCAAGCCGCCAGTAATATTCATAGGGATATCACCGTCTCTGTCGAAAAAACCTTGGTTGGCTAAATCTACGGATTTGCCTTTCTCAGCTAATCCGATTGATTCTATCATTAGATAGGGAGTTATTGTGAATTGATCTGTTACATCATAGATATCTATTGATAGATCGCATCCATTTTCATTCTTTATCTTAGAGTATACCCGGCGGACAGCAGGGAAATCTAGTAAATCCTCTTTGTGGGTCACCGGCATCGCATCGGTTGAACTGTAGGCGTATTTTATTTCTGCGAGTGCAGAGTTCGGGTTTCTAGTTATTAGAACCGCACTAGCTCCATCTACTAGTGGGTAACTATCTAGCAGTGTTATTGGTTCGCTTATTATGTTAGCCTTAACAACAGAGTCCTGATCTACTGGGAATCGTAGAGCAGCATATGGGTTATCTGCCGCGTTTTTATGCATAAGAGCAGGCCAGTACGCTAGTTCTTTATGCGTCTTATCATATCTCTTCATATACTCTTTCATGGCCAACGCGTGTAGTGATGCATGGCCAACGCCCATATACGCCTCATATTCGCTATCAAATACTTTACTTATTTCCTTGTACATTCTAGCTGCAATGAATTCTGTAGTCTTCTCGGCTCCTATGACTAGAATGTTGTCATACATGCCTCCTGCCAGTAATCTGAACGCTATTAGTACAGAGTTATGGCCAGAAGTCTCACCAGTTTCTACTCTTATTGCTGGAACTCCAGTGAAACCTGATATTTCAGTTACCTTAGAAGCAAGGTCAAGTTGGCCTATCGAACTTGCAGAGAACAATGATGAAACTATAATCATATCGGGCTTAACTAAGCCTTCCATATCATTCAAAGCATCTGAGACGAGATTATATATACTCTTATAGTACGATCTTCCAAGTTTAGTCATTCCATACGACTTAACATAAACTCCCATTCCATATCACCATGTTAGACTATGCGTGTAATTATGTTCCTATACTTAGTATACAAAGCGTAATCCACCGTCTTCTTTCTAACTAGGTAGTCATCGACTGTTAGGGCTTTATCTTTTCTATTCACTACGCCTTCACTAACGACTATGCTGTAGGCATCGCTTCCCGCTCCACTACCAAATGGAGCTACAAGTATTCGTTGACCTGGTTTTGCTTGGTCGAGAACCCTAGCTAGGCCTAGTAGAGCACTTCCGTTATACGTATTTCCTATGAATGGTGTTACTAAGCCTGGAGTAATTTTTTCCTTAGGGAATCCTAACATTTTACCTACCTTAAGAGGGAACCTTCCGTTAGGTTGATGGAAGATTGCATAGTCGAAGTCTTCTTGCTTCAAGTCAAGAGTTTCCATTAATATTCTAACAGAATTTACAATATGATGGAAATATGCAGGCTCTCCTGTAAAGCCTTCTCCATGCAGAGGATAGGGTTGTAGTGCCCTTCTCCAAAAGTCAGGGGTGTCTGTTACATATGTATAGGATCCTTCAATGATAGCTGCCTCAGTTCCATCAGGTTTTCCTATAACAAAAGCTGCTCCTCCGCTGCTTGCAGTGAATTCGAGAACATCCCCTGGATTTGCTTGTGCTGTATCACTACCTATTGCTAGGCCATATTTTATGAGGCCTCCTAGTGCCATGCCTATTACAGCCCTGAAAGCTTCGCTTCCCGCTCTACAGGCAAATTCTAAATCCGAGGCCATTGTCGATGGGGTTATACCTAATGCTTCTGCTATTATAGTAGCACTGGGTTTCACAGCATAGGGTTTTGACTCGCTTCCAAACATGACGGCGCCAATCTCCTTCGAATCAATCATTGATCTTTTCAACGCATTATAAGCAGCTTCAAGTCCTATGGTAAGTGAATCCTCATCCGGTCCATCAACACTTTTTTCTCTAACATTTAGGCTGGCTGAGACGCCTTTATGCCAACCCCATATTCGAGTTATTTCACTCATAGGAAGCCTGTATCGGGGGATATATGCTCCCCAACCGTAGATTGCGGCAGGATCGTGTAGCAAGCTGTCCACCCTTTATGCAGTTGTCTAAAATTCATTAGACAGAAACCTACATAAAAACTTAAACTTGACGGAAAAGAGTATAATCGCTTATATGGATTAATCGTATAACCAGCAAGCGACTTTTCTTCCAGGCTTTACCTCCTTAAAGGGAGGTTTGTCTTTCGGGCATTTTTCAGCCAACTTAGACCTACCTTCTTGGCCACCAACTGATCTATTATAGTAGACGCATCTTGGATGGAACCTGCAACCGGGAGGTATATGAATAGCACTCGGTACTTCACCTATAATTGGCACTTCTCTTATTTTCTTCCTATTCTCAGGGTTGGGATCAGGTATAGCGGCAACTAGAGCCTTAGTATATGGGTGTAAGGGATCTGAAATTATTTCCCTAGCCTCACCTAATTCAACTATTTTACCTAGATACATGACGGCTATTCTATTACATACGTATCTAGCAACAGCCAAGTCGTGAGTGATAAAAATATATGAAAGCCCTATATCATGCTTTAACTCATTGAACAATTCAAGTACTTCGGCTCTAATTGATACATCTAACATTGAAACAGGCTCGTCTGCAATTACCAGACGTGGGTTTAGAATAATAGCGCGTGCAATCGCAACTCTTTGCCTTTGACCTCCACTAAGCTGATGTGGGTATCTATCAATAAAATCTTCAGCCGGTGTCAACCTAACCTTCTCAAGAACTCTAATTATCATCTCTTCTTTTTCTTCTCGAGTCGAAGCTACCTTGTGGACATCTATCGCTTCAGCAATAACGTTTCGAATCCTATAGCGTGGGTTCATGCTTCCATAGGGGTCTTGGTAAACTATTTGTAGATCCCTTCTTAGAGGCTTGAATTTTTTCTGAGGAATAGTTACTAAATCGACTGTCTCACCAGAATCTATGTCAACTCTGTCTTCTCTAAGATCGTCTAGGACAGATTTACTAGGTTTGAATTTTATAGAACCGTCTGTAACTGGGACTAATCTAAGTATAGCTTTTCCTGTAGTTGTTTTTCCACAACCACTCTCGCCCACAAGACAGAAAGTCTCTCTTTCATGGACTTCAAACGAGATACCGTCTACTGCATGAACATATAACTTTGCCTTGCCCCTCAGATTATCAATAAAGCCTTGTGAAACAGGAAACCATACTTTAAGATCATTAACTTCAAGGATTTTTTCTCCTATATTTGTGGTATACATACGTTTACACCTCTTCAATCGTAGAGATGGCAGGCTGTATAATGCCCCTTCTCTAATTCCTTCAAAGGCGGTTCTTCCTTATGGCAGATGTCCATTACCTTATTACACCTAGGTGCAAACCTACATCCCGGTGGAGGGAATCTTAGGTCGGGTGGAGCTCCAGGTATATACTCCAGTTTTGTAACTGGTCCTGTAAGCCTAGGTATAGCCCTTATTAAAGCCTGCGTATAAGGGTGAAGTGGATTATTGAATATCTGTTCTGCAGTACCGAACTCTACAATTTTACCAGCATACATAACAGCGATTTTCTCTGCCAATTCAGTAACAGCTCCTAAGTCGTGACTTATTATAATGATACTGCGTTTCTTTTTCCTTTGCAATTCCTTCAAAAGATTGAGTATCTGTGACTGAACTACTACATCTAATGCAGTAGTAGGCTCATCGGCTATAACTATGTCTGGTTCGAGAGTTAATGCCATGGCAATGACTACTCTTTGCTTCATCCCTCCTGATAGTTCATGGGGATATCTATCGGCTATAGTTGTTGTTAAACCAACGCTATCTAGGAGTTCATCCACTCTCTTGAAAGCCTTTTCTCCGGAATAACCTGCTAATAGCATTGGCTCCGCAATCTGCTCGCGAATCTTATAAACAGGATTGAGTGCGTTCATCGCACCCTGGAATATCATACTAACTCTCTTCCATCTAATCTTTTCTCTTATTCCCCCCTCAGTCATCTTAGTTATATCCATACCATCAATCACAACGGAACCGCTGACAATTCTACCTGGAGGAGGGACGAGGCCTATTATGCTCCATGCCAACGTAGATTTTCCACAACCACTCTCGCCCACAATGCCTAAGGTCTCTCCCTTTTCTAGCGTAAGTGATACATTGTCAACAGCTTTCACTATGCCCCTTAAAGTATAAAAATAAGTCTTTAACCCTTTAATTTCAAGCAATGGCAAGGCAAACACCATTCCACCAGCGAAACTACCGGAGCAAAATACTTGCGCTTACTAGATTTTTAATTTTACAAAATAAAATCAAATTCTACTAATACCCATACGAATATCAACTTTGCAGCTATTAATTTCAAAAAAAGAAAACATAAAAATGGGAGAATATTTTTATAGTCATTACTTTCTCATAGCATACCAAGCTGCCGCTATTATTATGATGATAATGATTATCACACTAGCCCATAGTGCTGCATTGCTCTTCTTCTGGGTAGTTGTTGTTTGTGTGGGCGATGTAGATGTTGCAGAGCTCGTTGTTGTACTCGTGGTCGTAGTTGTTGATGATGTCGTCGTAGTACTTGTGCTAGTAGTGCTTGTTGTACTCGTGGTCGTAGTTGTTGATGATGTCGTCGTAGTACTTGTTGAGGTCTGAGGAGGAGCCTGTAATGTTAGTACTTTCTGGAAAGTAGCTGGTATACTGTAGCCGACAGGGTATGCTAGAATAGCCATCGAATACTGACCTTCTGGTAAGTTAGACGGCAGTTGCACTTTAAATTCCCCAGGCTTTACTTGAATAACATCTAGGAATGCTGACTTGTAGTTGCTTAAATCAATGAGAAGGACATAAACCATTGAATTCTGCTGGGTTGCAGGATTACCGTTAACAGTAGCATCAATTAAAGCTATCGGAGTCCCCTTCGTGTTGTAAGCTATATCAACAGTCTTTACATTCATAGATAGACTCCTTGGTGAAAGCTCTGCTGCTACAAGGCTGGGTTGAACTGGGAAGTCTTGTATTCTCTCTAAAGTAGCTACATCATTAATATTATCATAGCTTGTCAGTTTGAAGGGACCGTTTCCTATCACAAGGTTACGGTACTCATTATAGAAGCTTATTAGATTATGTACACGTGCCTGCCAGTCGCTTAGCGAGAGCACACCTAAGTTTATAAGTTGTTGAACCCAGTCCGGTGGAGTGTTTATTGTGTTATTAATATAGTTTATCATCATCTTATCCTGGTCTGTCGAGATTAAGTGAACTTGTGGTAATCCTGTACTACCAGAGGCCTCCATAGTATAAACTAGCTGGTGGTTCCTTGTAGCCTGATCCATTGCAGCATAAAGTTCCAGTGGGAATGCTGACCATGGATTCATAGTTTGTGCTGTTAGACCGTCATCAACCGATGTGTAGTTAGAGTATACCGTCACTGCAGTACTGTTTATGACCTTTATGGCTACAAAGTTAGTAAGGAACGTATAGTAATATCCTAGTAGTGATGTTTCTGCTCTATTATCTTTTGTTGTATTAGTACTAGTATCATGGCTGTATTCCTCTATAACGTATATAGGAGCCAGTAAATCAGCAATCGTTTCTGTAGTTCCATCATGGAACTTCAGCTTACCTAGCAACTTGAAGTTATAAGTTATAGCATCCTTAGCATATAGCGTTCCCTCGTCACTCACATGCTTCCACTGATGAGCTTTATAATCATAGATCAAAGCGTTGCCTGGAACTTGTAATGTAGGGTTGCCTTTCTGTACGCTCCATGTTGCAGTGTTAGCAGGGCTCCAACCCGTGGCACCATCCGTTATCCTACTGGTTACTTCAGGCCATATAACTGCCTGATATACTGATTGGCTATACATGTCCTGCCATCCGGCCACAGGGTTCCATCCCCAACCGGATTTATATACATACCTGTCACTTAACTTCACAATATCTGTCGTGTAATGGAGGTTAAGGTAAGTGTATGTATTCCAGGGCCATGCCTTGGGGCTGGTTATAAAGCCTGTTAGACCCGGTGCTGCAATATAGAAGTCTCTAGTCGCAGCTACCCATATACGTACGGATTCCTGGAATCCTAGATCTAATATCTTGTTGATCATCTGGTAGAACTGAGCTGATGAATTATATTCACCATTGTCTAATGCAGTTGCTATTTTATCTATTGTAGCATTCTGATAGTTCCAGTATCCGCTTTCTAACCATCCCGGCATACCGCCCCATATGCTACTATAGAAGTATACCGCATCACCATAGTTGTACTTTGTCATACCTGTTATGCCCCATCCTTCAGTGTATAAGCTCCACTGACAGTCGCCTGGGTTTCCTGAATAGACTATTTGGAAAGCAGCACTGAAGTCCTTGTACATCCTGTTAACCGTAAGATTGGCTTCCTGTTCTAGAACGTTAGCAAGCATATCACCAATATTCCTACGCTCGTCTTCAGTTCTAATGACGAAGTTTACAGTAACTGGCTTCCCATCCTTATACCACTTACCGTTTTGGAGAACGGCACCGTCTCTCTTTAGGGCGTCAGCGAGAAGGTGAAGGCCGTAGGATTTCCCTTTAGCCTCAACTATACTCATCCACTTTGTGTTGGTAGATATTAAATGAGGATAATCAGGGTCAAGTGGAGTATAAGAATTAACTATCGGTAACGCGTATCCCTTGTATATATTGGTTACAATTTGTTCCCTTGGTATCAGGAATTCAAGTGCAAATCTTGCCTCCCTATCAGCGAACAGGTTAAACATGCCATTGCTACACTCGTTCGCTGGGTTTACTAGAATATCTGTTAAACCCGCGAGTGGTGCCATAACAGTAAATCCTTTCGTCTTAAGGGTTTGAGCTGTTTCAGCACTCCTTATTCCAAACAACCTGCCTTGGGTTTCACCATTTTGAAGTGATTGAACTGCTGTTGCGTCATCAACTATCTTCTCGATCGTTATCTTATTGACAAGAACACCTTGTTGAGCGTTTGCTTGGTATAGCGGAATGAGTGGTAGTAACATAATGACTATTAACAGTATCGAGAAATACTTTTTCACTATTAGACTCACCTCTAACATATTAAATGTTTAGTGGTCTAGTTCTTGTATTAATGACTAGCTCTATTTAAAATTATTCTCAACATATAGTGGGATAAGAATATGAATAATGGTTCACAAATAAATGTTTGAGAAACACGGATTATTTTTGTAGCTTAGGAGCAACTATGGGTTCTATAGCTCTTCCCAATAGCAGAAAAGTCGCTGAGAATACGACTAGCGCCAAACCTGGGAATAAATAAGTCCACCACCAACCATTTAGTATTGCCTGAGAACCATAGGCGTTTTGAAGCATCTTACCCCACGTAGGAGCAGTTGGATCACCGAATCCTAGTAATGCTAAGCCTGCTTCGGTAACTATTATTCCCGGGATGCTTAGAACTGCTATTGCTATAGTATATGGAAGTACCTGAGGAAATATATGTCTAAATATTATTCTTGACGCACCTGCCCCAGAAGCACGTGCAGCTTCTACATATAATTGCTCGCTTATTTGTAGAGCTGCACTTCTTATAACTATTACAGGTCCAGCCCAGAACAATATTATCATTAATCCTGCTAGTACCATTAATGTTATAGATTGACGGAATATGTAGGAAAGTACTATTAGTATGGGTAGGAATGGAAGAGAATTAACTATGTCCGCTACCCTCATCAAAGCTTCTCCCCTCATATCCTTCCAGAAACCAGCTAATGTTCCATAGATAGCTCCCACGAAGGTTGAGACGAATGTTACAGTGAATCCTATTACGAAGGCAAAAGGAACACCTAGTAGAAGGCCTAAACCTACTGGTCTTGCCTGATTATCAGTACCAAATAAACCATAGCAATTTGGCATGAATTTCCATTCAAATGAAGTTAAGTTAACCGAACCGCTGTTACTAGTTGGGGATACTCCTTTTTCTGTAAGGAAAACAGCGGTTATATTAATGGTATAATCTCCTTTCAGTGGTGTAAGCGTTTCTCCTTTACTTCCGTTCACAACACTGGCGAATAGGAGTTCATTGTTTATTATCGGGTTTACTACAATAGAGGTATTCGCGTATAGTTTTTGCAGGCTTCCCATTAGAAACGGATATATTGTATTGCTTTGGGAAATATATGTTAATCCTAACGGTAAGACCTTTATACTGTTTCCTTTTCTTTCAAGCGCACCATATAAAGCAGTTACTTTACCAGTTTGAAGCGTCGAATTATAAAAAGTTACCCTAGATCCGTCAGGCCGATCAAGTGTGTAGTATAGCTTTACAAATGAAACGTTTGCACCTACTCTAACAGCGGTTGATACAAGAACATCACTCGGAAATGCATTAGATTTATAGTTAAATTTATAGGAGTATTCCGTCTTATACCCCGCGATTTTCGTTGGTCCAAATAATCCTTGTACTGTAATCAAAGTTTTCTTTATCCCCGTTTTATTGAGATCGCCATAATGAACATCAATCTTTTGATTAAACTTGCTTGAAACCGACCAGCAAGGAGGAGCATTTACGGGATATTTATAAGGCCATAACGCTGTTACTCCCTGGGCATACTCTGTTGTAATAGTAGGATAGTAAAATGCTACAACGTACCCGGCCATTATTAGAAATAGTATAAGTAAAATAACGCCTGTTTTTCCTGAGAAACTCATCCATATTATCCGAGCATTCATAGAAAATGATTCCCTCCAGTGCTTTAGTTTAGGCATTTTCCATCACCTATGCTCTTTTCACCCTAGGATCTAAATAGGTATATAGAATGTCAAGGGCGAACCTTGTCAAAAGGTAAAGTAATGTTGTAATATATGTGAGCTCTACAAGTACTGGCACATCATTACTTTCTATTGCATCCCAATATAATCGCCCCATACCGAACCAATTGAACACCAGTTCTGTGATTATGGCTCCATTTACTACGCTGAGAACAAGGCTGAAAAGTACTATGGTAACTATCGGGGGTGCAGCTGCCCGTAAGACGTGCTTCATTAACACATCATGCTCAGGGACGCCCTTAGCTCGGGCTACTGTAACGAAATCTTCATTAAATGTGTCAAGAAGTATGTTGCGCATTCTGAATGCTGAATCCCCTATGCTTAAAATTGTTACTGTTATGACAGGTAAAGCCATTCTTCTTAATACATCAACGATATTCGTCCAGTCCGTTTGAGCACCTGGCCCGGCAAATACATGCCATTTATAGGCAAATAAGTATATGAATACCATTGCAAGCCACCACCAAGGCATGCTAACACCAAATACACTCCAAGTTATAACAGTGTTATCTATCTTCCCGCCAGGGCTTCTAGCTGCATATAACGCTAGTGGTAATGCAAATAGTAGTGTTAGAATAGAGGATGTAGTAAATAGAAGTATAGAAAATGGTATTCTTTCCCCTATTATATATAGCACTTTTCTACTTCCTTGATGCCAATACATGGATGTTAATGTTGTCGAGTTTAGGTCTGTAAATTTAAGCAGGTCTACAGTATACTTTAGCGATAAAATATACCATGGTTTATTTAGTCCTTGAGATTCTACGTATGTTTGCAGTCTTTCATTAACCCACTCCATTCTTTCTTGCGGAGTTAATCCTAACTGGTTTTTTACCTGTTGTTGCAATGACTGTTTATACTGGTTAATTTGTATTTGAGCCATAGGACCTGATGTCATAGCAGCAACTATAAAGGTCACCGCCACCAATACTATTAATAGATTAACTACTTTAATCACTAACCAGCGCAATGCCTCTCACCGTTAATCGAGCATACCATTCTAAAGCACTGCCAGGGATTCCTTTGTTTGTTTTATGAATAGAGGTCTTATTAAATCTACGTGCAAAGAATACATCACAATATAGAATACTTATAGATGAAAAGGTGATTGCCTACATGGAAATAACAATAGCTACTCCCTTCTATGAGTTGGAATCAGATAGAACTAGAATCTATGGGGAAAACCATTTCATATCTTACTTAAACAACTCTCCTAAACTCTTTACTCTTATTTATACAAAGGATTTAGGCTTTACTAACAAGCCCCTACCACAATCCCAGCCTCTTAAACCAGTATATGATAGTTCATCATACCTGCAGCTTTTAGTTAAAGAGATATCTAACCTATACAAAAACTATAGTGAACAAGTGGTTTCGTTTCCCTCTTTCAAGGAAACACTCAGATATGTTCTGGCAGTAATCATAGGGTTTGGTAAGAAAACTCCCAGGGCAAAAGTGAATAAACGTGATGCAGAACTCTTTAATGCAATTTACTATGTTAAAGATGTTCTAAAACTGGATCCAGAAAACAGTTTTAGAATATTAAGTATGAAATGGTTAAATCTCGAATTAACCCTAGATAACAATGAATTCCATGCTAATATAACTGGGAATAAGAGGAAGAATGAATATAGAGTTCTAGAGCTACTTTATATTCAGAACACCACTCTGAGAGGCTACTTAGCCAAACTAGTTAGTAAAAGGGTCTGAGTGAGTTGGTTGTCTTCATTTTTAACATTACAGGCTGCCCGCCTCTTCATCCCCAACTTATTATACTAGAGATAAGAGATTTTAATAGTCTTTTTTAAATAGGAAGCGTATTTTAGTTAGAGTTGGTGTATTGGCGTGGGAGAAGCGGAATTCGAGCCTCAAGTTCAAATCGAAAATATAGTTGCTACTGTTATACTCGAACACGAACTTGATCTACAGCAGATAGAGTCAAAAATAGAAGATGTAGAGTACAACCCTGATAGATTCCCAGGGCTTATTTATAGACTACATGTACCCAAAGTCACTGCATTAATATTCAAGTCAGGTAAAATGGTTGTAACAGGTGCCAAAAGCGTCAATCAGCTTGTGAATGCTGTAAAGATAATAATGAAGAACCTTAAAGAACGTGGAATACCGCTTCATGGGAGGCCAAGAATTCAGGTTCAAAACATAGTTGCATCTGCAAACCTAGGTGTAGAAGTAGACTTAGAGAAGACTGCGCTTCTCATAGAGAATACCATGTATGAACCGGAACAGTTCCCAGGATTAATATATAGGATGAAGGATCCCTATGTTGTACTCCTGATATTCAGTAGTGGTAGAATGGTAATTACTGGAGCAAAGCGAGAAGAAGAAGTATACCGGGCTGTTGAAAAGGTCTTCCAGACACTTAAGGAAAGAGGTTGTATTAGAGAATACGAGTTTGAAGAAGAGGAATTTCTTTAAGCTACAATATACTCCTTTATATATCTCATTTCAGGCATTTCTAGAGTCATACCAGAATCAGATATGAAAAGCCTAGCACGATCTGGTATACCGAACTTTCTTATTATTGGTGAAAGATATGCGTCATTATTCAAGGAAACAGGATTACCTGACTGATACACGCCGAAAGCAGGTAGTACGATCACTTTCGTATCACAACAACTTAGAGGCATAAACAGGAATGCAGGGAATCTGGCTGCAACCATTCCACCAAGCCTGATGACAGCAACAGGATGCTCATGACCCATAACTAAATATTTATAATGGCTTATTACCTTTTCGCCAGGGAAAACGTGCCCATGTACAACAGCTATAGAGTCTTCTATTTCGTATACCCCGTCAACTGTTTTTATGCCAAGATTAGTAAGTAACCTCTTAATGAACGTATCGTGATTACCACGAACGAGAACAATGCCTTCGACACCATAGTCTCTTATTGTTTTAACAAATTCTTCGATCTCGACTCTCTCTTGCCAAGTCAAGGCTTCAAACTTATGTTTCAGATCTCCGGCTATGACAATTTGGTTTAAACTATATTCCTCAATAACTTCTTTGATATCCTTAAGAGCCTCCTTTAATTGAACTCTAGGGAGATAAACACCTTCTTCCTCAGCTTCGCTTTCATATCCTAAATGGACATCTGCTATCATTAGAATCGTGTCATAGATTAGAGCTTTCTTTCCCCTTGGAATTATAAACACGTTATTTAAATTCATATTCCTCCCCCTTGACTTATTGATTAATCGAAAAGTAAAGTGATTGCCGTCCAAGCATGGGTGATGAAAAGTTAGGAGCCTTGTGGGCGGCGGGTGATGTGGCGGGCCCGCCGGGATTCGAACCCGGGACCTCCGCCCAGAGGGCTAACCCGACCTACTGGTCTACGGGTTAAGAGCCCGCCGCTCTACCTGGCTGAGCTACGGGCCCAACCAGTCTGTTAGGTTAAAGTTTGGATGCTTTAAAAATATACTCCTATTATTTCAAGAGCTTCTCTGAGTATTTTTCAGTGAGTTCTAGGCTTATGCTAGTATCTGCAAATAACCCAGCCGCTTTTTCTACATCAATTGGTTCTACTTTGACCCTGTTCTCCCTCTTAGCTAATATTCTAGCTGGCTCCATTAGTTGGACTGCATATCTCAGACTTTTCTCTACTCCTATTCTAGTTAGTAATTCAAGGGCTTCATCGGTTAGAGGTATACCTTCCTCATCAGACCGTATTTTGATAATCTCTCTTACATCCTTCCTAGAGTACGGCTCTGTTGGAATTATCAAGAGCCTGTCAAGGAGATCAAGAGGAATTCCATGAGGAGCTTCTATATCTGTTCCTCTTATTTTAGTGAGACCTCTATTTGTAGCTAATATTAGTATTGGGGCTAGTTCCCCTTCAATAGCCCTTGTGAGGAAACTAAACGCTTCTAAATCTAGCATATGAGCATCATCAACGAATAAAACGCCTGGAACTATTTCTGCCTGTCCGCTCTCAACCATTTTCTTAACCTGTTCATCAACATTTTTCCTTACTTCAGGGCTAACTTCTTTTTCTGCTTCAAGAAAACCAAAGAAGCTAGTATATGCTGCTCTTTGCATTACCGCTATTACGTCCAAGTCGTTTAAAGTCACAGTATGTACGGTTTCCTTAACCTTTTTAACAGAACCTTTAGGCATTTCAACGAGTCTTGGACCGCCTATATCGTAGTCCTCCTTTGACTTTGACTGTACCCTTCCCAGCCTTCTAACATGCCCTGTTTCCTCGTCTATTTCTATATAATCCCCCTCTTTCACACTAACCCGAAGTAACTGTTGAGCTACCTCCTCGGGAACTCTGAGTTTAGCTTCGTCGTCCTCAGTTTCTAAAGCGACTACCGCTCCCACAGGAATCTGAGCATATGGCATAAATGGATTCTTCTCGTATTGATAAGATATTTCCTTGACGGCTCCCTCATAGACTTTTCTTGTTTCCCTTATCCTGACACCTATAGCTCTCCTTATTGCCTGCATTAGGAATTCCGTTTTCTTTATTTCACTGCTATAAATTTCTGATCCGCTGATACCTACAAAAGGTGTGTCTTCCCCCAATTCTCTAGCTATACCTATTGCAATTGCAGTTTTACCAGTGCCGGAGGGGCCTATGAATAGTACTCCTCTACCTGTCATTCTACCTTCCTTAACCATTTCTACTACTATACCAGCCGCTTCTCTCGCCTTTGCTTGGCCTACAAGCCCGTCTTTTACTTTAACAGCCTTCCCATTCTCTTCAAGCCCTAAACCCCTTATGTGACTGTGTATACTGATTCTCTGTAATCTCGAAACAGGCTTCTCTATTTTTATCTCAACCATAGACCTTCACCGAGTAAAAGCATAATTGCCATAGTAAGGAAATCAATGTTACCTTGTTATCCAATCATAATCCTTTTTATACAATATATTGGTATCCTTTGTGGATCAGGTGATGATATAATGGGAGGAAAACAGGGGAAGTATATCTACATAAAAATTAGAGAAGATGGGTATGTAAAAGCAAGAGTTTTCAAAAACAAAGCAGATGACGATCCAGATAAATACTTGGTGACAGGCCCTAAAAGGAGTAGTGCTCCCATAACTTATTCCATCATAGACATTGATGATTTACCCGTAGAGATACAGGATAAACTTCTTGGCAAAACTTCCACTGCAGAGGAACCCGAGGAAGAACCCAAAGAATCCTAGTAATTGGTTGAAATAATATTGACAGAAAAATCTAACTGTAACTTATCTGTAGTTATACCTACATATAATGAGAAAGAGAATATAAAATTACTTCTACCTAGGATAATAGAAGTACTTGAAGATTATAGTTGCAAGGATTTTGAAATAATTATTGTAGACGATAACAGCCCTGATGGAACATCAGATATAGTTAAAGAGTTATCTAATGAGGACAATAGAATTAAACTCATAGTCAGAACTAACGAAAAGGGCCTAGCTACCGCTGTAAAAGAAGGGTTGAAGCAAGCAACAAGAAAATATGTAATAGTTATGGATGCAGATTTCCAGCATCCTCCAGAATTGATTCCCGAACTTTACCAGACAGCCTTAGAAGGATATGATATCGTTGTCGCCTCGCGGTATATTCGTGGAGGAGGAGTAGAAGGATGGAGTGTAATCAGGCTACTGGCTAGCAAAGCTGGATGCCTTATAGCTAGGATGCTAGTTAGAGGAGCCCGAGGCGTGAGAGATAATATGTCAGGTTACTTCATTGTTAGAAAATCATCTATAGATATCGACCGGTTAAACCCGAGAGGATACAAGATCCTTTTAGAGATCTTAGGAAGACATAGGGATATAAAAATTACAGAGATACCGTATATCTTTAAAAATAGACTGGCTGGAGAAAGCAAAATAAGCACAAACACCCTAGTCAACTTTTTGGTTCATATTTTCAACGTGTCAGAACCCCTAAAATTTGCAGCTGTAGGTGCCTCGGGCGTACTAGTTAACCTTGGTATAATGTGGTTTTTCTTATACTATGGGTTGTCTAAGGAGTTATCCAGCCTTGCAGGTATAGAAGCAAGTATAATAAGTAATTTCCTCCTGAATGATAGTTTTACTTTCCAGGGAAGAGAAGAAAAGAAGTATGGGTTCCTTGCAAGGCTTTTATTTTATCACCTATCATCCTCGGTTTCTGCAATAACAACATTCTTAACAATGCTATTGACAACAGAGTATCTTGGGATACACCCTGTCTTGGGACAGTTTATAGGTATATTATTGGGTTTTGCTGCAAACTACCTACTAAGCTCACGGGTGATATGGCTTGAAAAACCCTGAAAATGAAAAAACTAGTGAAATAGTTAAAATCATTAATGAAATTAAAAACTGTACCAAATGCCCCCTGTATAAGTATAGAACCAATCCTGTACCAGGGGAAGGCCCTCTTAATGCTAAGGTAATGTTTATTGGTGAAGCTCCAGGTAGAAATGAAGATACACAAGGAAGACCTTTTGTGGGCAAAGCCGGCGAGCTTTTAGACTATTTACTAAGCTTAGCCAGCCTAAAACGTGATGAGGTTTACATAACTAATGTAGTGAAATGCCGCCCGCCAAATAATAGAGATCCCAGCCCCGAGGAGATCTCTTCTTGTCTGCCTTACTTGAGGAGGCAAATTAGGATTATAGAACCTAAGATAATTGTGTGTTTAGGTCGCTTCGCTGGATACACGATATTCCACCTAGCCCGTCTTAAATGGGGTGGAATGTATCGCTCTCACGGTAAAGTATATTCGGTTATAGTTGAAGGAATTCCTGTTAAACTTATCGCAACATTTCATCCTGCATCAGCTTTCTATAAAAGAGAAGTTCAATCTTTCCTAGAAGAAGATTTTAAGGAAGTTATTGCGAGTCTTATCCGAGATTTAGCTGAACCGTATAAAGAAAGAAAGACATTATTCGACTTCATGTAGGTTGATGCATTATTTCACGTTCTGTAATGCTTTTCTATAAGAGTAGATTGCTAGGAGATATCCTATAGAAACTCCTAGAAATACCATGGAGACTAGGTAGATTGTTTGCACATTATACTCTGGACGTTGATAGCTACTAATTAGAGTCTCATTAGTCTGTTGTAAGAGTTGTGTAGAGTGAGATACTAGTATCCAGAATATAGCAGATGATACTCCGTATGAAGTGATTCCCTGAGCTGTTTCGAGATCACCCATTATAGTAAGCTGTTTTCCATATTCTATATAATCCATAGTAAGAATAGAGGGATACCCGGATGCTAAGGCTCTCATTTCTAGGAGACTGGCTGTATTCTCTAGCTCCTGCGTATAACTTCTTATTCCTTGTAGATATTGGAGACCTTCTGCTAGAGCAGTGTCTATCATACCAGTGAACCTTGACAATGAATCAGCCATAACTTCCATAGCTAAGCCGAATGCTATAGTATCATTTCCACTATACCAATATTTCTGTGATAAACTAAGAAGTTCTTTATCTCTATCTAGGTTTTTGAGTAGTTGGTTTTTCAACTCATCGCTTAACTTAGATTCCTTTATTAGTGATAGCTGGTAGTTCAGAGTGATCTGAGCATATTCTATATATGATTTCAATGCCTTATGAACATTGCTCTTAGATATGAGAGGCGGTTCATTGCCTAGTAATGTAGCTAACTTGACCCAATGAGAGACACTTGTAATTCTTGCTTTGAGATAGCCTAAATTCCATGATTGAGTCAATCTGTCCATAGAGGAGTATGATTCCATTAATTGCAGAAAGGTAGTATTAGCTTCTGCAAGCCTTGATGCAGCAACCGATTTTAACTCAAACTCCCATAAGGTATTGCCGTTTATTTCCCTAAGCAATCCACCAAGGCTAGTCATGGATTCTTTTAGCTGACTTAATTCTTCGGATATAGTACTCGTATTAGTTGACAGAAGATAAAATTCATAAAATGCCGTTGCATTCACAAGTGCTCTGAATGCAAGGCTTGCTGCAGAGTAGGGGTATATAGCGTTATTATGTATAGTTTTGTTGGTTTCCTCAATCAGCAACATTGTATTACGATAAAGCTCACTGTGTTTACTTGTAAAATTTCTAGGTATTACTGTAAGATTTCTATAAGCCATACTAATCATATTAACAGCGTCCTTCACTGTTTGAACTTCATATTCGTTGGGAATCGATTTGTTAATGTTACTTAACTGTAGTCCTAACGTTGTATTTGGATCATATCCGAGCATTCTTGATGCATTAAATATGCCAGTAATAAAGACTACTTTGCTTCTACTAGTTCGATTAACGTCACCTATGTTAGCGAGTGGAAGAAATAATTTATAACCAGATGCCTCTGCTGCTTTGAGTTTAATTTCTACTCCCCCTATAGGAACAGAAGAAAAGTCAGGGCTTATTGCACCCGTAATTACGTGGTCCAAGCTTACATTGAAACCCTTCAATAGAAGATATGTTGTTAGAGCTATACCAAAACTAGCACTAGGCCCCTCAACAGAATCTGTTGTATGAAACTGAATTATGGCATCCAGACTCCTCCAATCAACACCAGCAGCTGTACAGGCTATATAGAATGCTAGTTCGCTACTAGTCTTAGTAGAGGATGATACGCTACCACCTGCTTGGACATCTACGTTCCCAACTCCTTTTTTTACAGTAACTGATATGTTCACCAGTTCACCTTCGTGATCCTTAACCGCGGGTGCTATAAACCAGCCCGTCCTACTTGCCTTGTTACTAGGATAGGCTTGTACGACCAGGATAGTATTGGATATAATTATTAGGATTAAACCCAAGCCTATTGCCATTCTTAACATAACCAGCCTTGCTTTCAACTATCATATCCCCTTCTAGTGATTACATTTACCTACTAAAGCTTCTTTATATAAACAATAGTATAATTAAACATTTAGATAGAAGTAGGGGTGTAAAAATGTCACAGTCGCCTTCGAAGGGAACCAAAGACTTCAAATTGGTTACATTCAAAGTAATAACGCTAGATCAAGTGCTTAAAAACGAGAGATTAATGAACCTATTATATTTACTATCTAAGTTCAAGGAGCTAAATGAAAAAACAATCTACCATTTAGTTCATGAAGTTCAAGAGAAAGGCCTCAATCTAGGATATAATTTCTTTGTAGTAGGTGGGCATCCGAATAGCAAACAACTTAAAGATGATTTAGTTGCATTAATGTATGTTGATCTAGTAGAAGCAGAGCCGCGAACCAAGAAAGTCAAACTGACCGGTCACGGCTTAGATATTATTGAGAGCTACACAAAAGAATTATCTTTAGATAAAAAATCACTAACAGACAACATACTAGAGGAGATCAAAAAGAAAATCATGGTTCTAGATAACGAAGTAGATCTGGAGATGACCCTCAGAAAAAACCGTAGGAGGGGTCGTAGGTTTTAAAAGATAATAATATCTATCCATTATTTGGAGAATTCACTTTTCCCATATTTTTCACGGATAAAAAATCCGTTCTAGTAGACTTTATAGAAAACATAGCATTACACTACATTTATACTGGTACGAAGGTTACCATAATAGCACCACCATCCTATAAATTCAAGGAAAGAATAAAAGGTGTGTCCCTCTACAAGGTGCTAGATATACATGAACAAACTATAAAATTACTCGAAAACTTGAGGAAACAGACTCTTGTAATTCTTGTCGATCTAACTTACTTTTACAGAGAGAACCCCCTTGAACCAGCAGTATCTAGGCTAACAGTGTTTCAGCTTGCATTACTTAGATATCATGCTGATAAATATGCTTCAGTAGGCACTATCGAAACTAGTGAACAGCCAGACCGTGTTTCCGCATTCAAATACGCTTCATTTTACAGTGACTGTATTTGCAGAATCGGAAAAGAGCCGGGTGGAAAAGAGTTTAAAGTTGAAAGCCTCTATACGAGTAGTCGAAAACCTCGGAAACTATTAGTGACATTCACAAAGGATGGGGGGATGTTATGGACGTTTCTGGACTAATAAGAGAGTACATCGACTTGCTGGTAATTTTTTTACCAGCCATGGTTGCAAACGGGGCCCCTGTTGTATTTAAGGGTAGAACTCCTCTTGATATGGGTAGAGAATTCATTGATGGAAAGAGAATTTTTGGTGATGGTAAAACAATTGAAGGATTCCTTGTGGGAGTGCTGGCAGGATTGGTTTTCGGTTTATTAGAAGCATTAGTTGCATTTAATTGCAAATTTTTATACGTAGGATTCTTAGGCGGTTTAGGGGCAATGCTAGGTGACATCACAGGATCATTCTTTAAAAGAAGAATAGGCTATGAGAGAGGAGAGCCTCTGTTATTTGTTGATCAGTTAGATTTTGCTTTATGTGCCACGATATTTTACTATTTAATTAGGGTAGAAATGAATTTCTATGCTCTCTTACTAATTTACTTAACTATTTTCATCCTACATGTTGGAACAAATAGAATAGCATATGACCTCAAACTTAAAGACGTCCCCTACTGAGACAACATAAGTTATTTAGCATTAACAGACTGTTCTTCTAAGCAGGGTGCAGTGTGATGCCGTTAAAACCAAGGAATCCATTACCTTCAGTAGGAGAATTAGTCATAGGTACAATAACGAATATCAAAGATTATGGAGCATACCTAAAGCTCGATGAATATGATAATTTACCCGCATTTCTGCCTTGGAGCGAGATTGGAGCTAGACTGATGAGAAACTTCAACAATCTATACCATGTAGGAGACAAGATTGTTGTGAAGGTTATCCGTGTTAATAGAAAGAAAATGCAGGTTGATGTTAGTTTAAAGAAAGTTATGGAAGGTGAGAAAAGAAGAAAAATGATGCAATTCAAGAGAAGGGTAAAAGCTACCACCTTAGTAACTATGGTAGCCGAAAAAATAGGGGCCAGTATCAATAATGCTTACCAAGAAGTTATCTGGCCACTAGAAAACCATTACGGTGATCTCATGACCGCTCTAGAATATACTGTCATTGAAGGCCCTGAAGCACTCAAACAGGCAGGCATCCCTGAACACTGGATCAAACCCTTATACGAAACAGCTGTGAAGCATGTGGAAGTAAAGCAAGTGAAGATTTCGGGCATGTTTGAGATTAGATCATTAGCACCAGAAGGAGTAGAGAGAATAAAGAAATTACTCACTAATATAATTAGGTATGTTTCAAGAAAAGATGAATCAGTCAACGTCAAAGTTTTCACTATAGGAGCACCTAAATATAGAATAGATTTAATAGGATACGATTACAAGATCCTTGAAGTTGCATTATCTAAAGCTTTAAAGAAAGCAGAGAAGGAGGCAAAGAAACTAGAGTTTGAGTTCAGTTTCACCAGAATAAAAGAAAAATAACTGGAGCGATGGTGACTAGCATTGAAATGGCTTCTCAGACGATGTAGAAAATGTGGCAGATACACACTTAGAAGAGATATGTGCCCAGTATGTGGAGGAGAACTCTACGTACCGCATCCTCCAAGGTTTTCGCCTGAGGATAGGTATGTTTCTTACAGGTATAACGCGAAAAAACAAGCTGGTACAGTAAAGCAGTCTAGTTGCATTAGTGGGAGGTGCTAATATTGAAAAGCATTGTAACACCAGGGGATGAACTCGGAGTAGTTGAAGAATATCTAGAGGGAGAAGGTATCTATGAGAATGGAAACGGATATCTGAGGAGTATGTATACTGGAAAAGCTTTTTACGATATGGTTAAGAGGACAGCCAATGTTATACCTGCTAGGAAAGCTAAGTTTCCAAGACCAGGAGATACGGTTATTGGTGTTGTGACCACAATAAAGCCTGATATGGTTATACTAGATGTTTATGGTAAAGTAATTCTGTCTGGGAGAACAATTATTGTCGAAGAATTCTCAGGTACACTTACAGGATTAATTCCTATCAATTTAGTAGCACATGAGTATGTAAAGGATGTACATGATTACTTCTATATTGGAGATATCATTATTGCTCAAGTGACTGGCTCGCGAAACCCCTTCCAGCTATCAACAAAAAAACTGATGCATGGAGTTGTTCATTCATTATGCCCAGAATGCAATACTCCTCTAGACATCGTTAATGAAAGAACAATGAAATGTCCGAATTGTGGAAGAACAGTTAAGAAAAAGGTTGCACTAATTAAGAATAGAGATAAAATTTACCATAAAATGAAGCGAATACTCAGCTTCTACATATACTAGTACAATTTGTATTTCAAGCTAGCTATCTTATAAATAGGTTTCATATGCGTGATGCGAGTTGCCTCAAGATAAAATGAAGAAAACAGTTCTATACGTCAAGATTCCAAAAGGAATAGGACTTAGTGAGTCAGAACTCATAGATAAAATACTGAGTAGTTCAAAGACAAAGTTTACTTCGATTAAGTACGATAAAAGTCTTCTACGAATAGAATTCCATACCAATGACTACCTGAGAAAGGAAGTGATTCATTCTATTAGAAACATTTTATTTCAATATACTAAAAAGATAGATGAAAACTTAAAACAATATTCAACCACCGAAATAAGTCGTCTTGCCGGATCAGCTTTACCTATAGATCCTTTAGTAGAACTATTAAAAATCGAGGGTTTTCAGGCATATAAATCTAAGAACGGGGTTGAGACGAATACGCCTTTGGAGATATTAAATAAAATTCTAATCAATATAGCAGAAAAGTATAGGGAAATAATCAAACTGAAAAGCCTAACTAAACCTGCTAGATCTCTTTTGACAGTTCTAATATATATCTTCCCGGAAAAAGGTATTAACGATATTTTATGTGAACTACATGTTAATGGGTATCTGATAGAAAAGGAGAATAAGATTTCCGTATCTCAAGATTGGAGGAAGATATTATGCAAACTATATTTAATGCCTCAAACAAGCAGTAAATCTCCGAGGGTGTGTGATTAAAAATGGAAATCGAAGTGGTAGAGAAAGATAATAATAAACTTATATTCAGGCTTAAAGGAGAAGATCACACTATTGCTAACTTACTAGTAGGCTACTTGAAAAGGGTAAAGGCTGTTGAAAGAGCATATTATAATGTACCCCACCCACTAACTGGTGTTCCCGAAATTACTGTTCTAACAGACGGTTCTAACAGCTCTCCCCAAGTAATCGAAACGGCGGTGAAATCTATATTAAATGATCTTCGATTGTTTAAAGAAAAATATAGTAAAGCCCTTGAGGGATAGAGAAATAAAACGAGAAGCAAGGTTTCTACATGTCAAATGTGCAAAATCTATTTGCACTATTCTAGTATCCCGCGGACTAACAATAGATAATGCTGTTATTCTTCCTCGAGAATCGTTATGCTCTAGGATTATGGAGTTCAGCTTCATAAACCAAGTCAGATATGTCTGCGAGGAAAACGATGAAAACTGTTATCTAGATGTGCCAGTGGTTCGGTGTAATGATATAATTGTCGAAAACGAGAGACTAATAGTAATTAACGTTTTTGCCAAAAGAGTAGCTGTTAAGGCCGAGGTGGTGGTTCATGGTGAAGTTTTGCCCTAAATGCGGATCTATAATGATTCCTAGAAAGGAGGGTGGCAAAACTGTATGGATATGCCCAAAATGCGGCTACAAAGTAGAAGCTACAAATAAAGACAGAGTAGTCATTAAAAGCAAGACTAAACACAGTCCGAGAGATAAGCTTATTGTCATCGAGGACGATATGCCTCCTACTGCATCTCTCTTAAAGGGAGTTATTAGATGCCCAAAATGCGGATCAGATGAGGTTTATTACTGGATGGTTCAAACAAGATCTGCTGATGAACCAATGACTAGGTTTTACAGGTGCAAGAAATGTGGATATACCTGGCGTGAATATGAATGATACCTGCTTACAAATTGAGGCACTACATAAATCTCTAGTCAAAGCTAATAAAATATTAGAGGAAGCCATTGCAAGAACACCTGCTACTATTACCTCGTATCCTAGACTTGTTTCATTGAGTGAGTTAACTAAAGGATCTTCGAATATTATAAAAGAATTGCTGGAAACATATTGTAAAACCAATGGTTAGTAATATAATATATCCAAGACAAAGACTTTAGAATAATTGGGGTGTAGTGTTTTTGGCGAAACTACAGTTTATGAACGCAAGGCTATGGAGATTTATGATAGAGTCTATAGAAAAAGTTATAGCCGAAGGTGTATTTGTACTCGATGGAGAAGGCTTGAAATTGAGGGCAATTGATCCCTCAAAGATTATGATGGTAGACTTGTTTTATCCTAAAGAGGCTTTTAGTTTTTATAATATAGAGAATGAAACTGCTCTAGCTGTAAACTTTGAAGATGTAATAAAAATGTTTAGGAGAGCATTAAAAAATGATGTTCTAGAACTGGACTTCGATGAATCTCATATCTATATAACACTGCAGGGAAAAGGTATTAGAAGCTTTAAACTGCCTCAAATTCAACTACCCTATGAGAAACTCCCTGAACCGAAAGTAGGATTTACTGTTCATGCGAAAATGATGGGCAGTATTTTCAGCGATATAATCAAGGACATAGAACTCGCGGGAAGCTCTGTTACATTTACTGCCAAACAAAACAAACTATACTTATCCTCACTAGGTGATATAGAGGAGGCAGAGGTTGAGCTTTCTATAGAGAAACAGAACCTGATAGAACTGGAGATAGAGTCAGAGGACACTACTTCCTATTCGGTAGTATATTTATCTAACATGGTTAAGGCCACGAAAGTTGCAGAGTCTGTTACCATACATTATAGTGAAGATGCGCCGTTAAAAGCAGACCTAGAATATATTGGCGGTGGAAGGCTGACATTCTATGTCTCGCCACTTATCACGTGACTCTCGTGAATTTATTGTTGCAAAATATTATAGGACAAAAGGAGATGATTTAGTCCTCCCATATAACTTCAGGTCACGCGAATTTGCCTTTCAATTATTTAGTGCAAAAAGATATATTCGACACCTATCATTCGGATCAAAAGAAGAACTAATAAGGTGGATTATAACCAAGCTTCCACACTCTGTCTTCTATAGTTCCGCTATATATGAGATTCCAGACGCTCCTAACATGAAGGAGAAGGGTTGGACTGGTGCAGAGCTTCAATTAGATATAGATGTTGATCATCTAGCTGAGTGCAAAAATGATATATACAACCCATGTAAAGACTCCTCCATGGATATAAAATTATTCAAGGAAAACTGTTTAGAAACAGGGTTTCTGAAAGCGTATGAAGCAAAGATCATCCTGGAAAGAGATTTTGGCCTTAAACATATCGAAATACATTTTTCTGGAAACAGAGGGTTTCATGTCCTAGTCAGGGATCGGGGGGTTCTTTTACTGGAAGGAGATGAACGAAGGGAATTAGCAGACTACTTAAACGGCACAGGTTTAGCTTTAAACACTGTTATCCCGAAGAGGAGAGGTTTGACAAGTCAAATACCAACCCCCGAAGAACCTGGGTGGAGAGGACGATTAGCAAGATGGGCTATAAACTTATATAAAAATAAAAAAGGACAAGTAGATAATGGTTTTGAGGAGTACTTCTGGAATAACCTTGAAAAAATTATCCAAGTCACAAGCATTGAAACAGACGCCCAGGTCACGATTGACACTACCAGATTGATTAGAATTCCTGGCTCTGTAAATGGTAAGTCAGGGCTTTTAGTCTCTGATATAAAAAAGACCCCAAATATGGAAATCTATCTAGACGAATTCTCTCCCTTTAACGGGACGTTGAAAATAACTCCACTCTGTAATATGGAAGTTTTCTTCGGAGGGAAGAAGCTAGTGTTTTCCAAGAATATAGCTTATAAAGTGGAGGGAAGCATTGGTGTGTTCCTTCTTTTTAAAGGTTTAGCAAGACTAGTTTACTCAGGTGATTTAATTGTCTAGTCTACCTGCTGGAGGACCATTCAAGGCTGCTATGGGTGTAATAGAGGCTCTGAGCAGGGAGCATGTAAAAAAGATAACGGATATGATGTCGTCATATTGTGGAAATAGATCTAACAATGAATTCTGTAATGAGCTTGTTAGGGAGTTGGAAAGCTCCTCTGAACTCATTTCTCGTATAAGGCTTAGAGATATGGGTTTATCCGGGAAAAACTGCCTCGAAGATTACGAGGGACTTGATAAAAAAGTGTTTGCGTTTATAAAAGGACTAGTCGAAGTTTATGCATACCATATTGCTGGAAGGTATCTAGTAACGGATTCTGGTAATGTAGTAGTGAGAATCAAGAAAAGCTTCTATCATCCGTCTGAGAACATACAGCTGTTAGAGGGAGACTATACATTCCTGTCGTTTTCGGATTCTATTACATTCACAGCCTTAGGATTAGTAGAGCCTGTAACATCTAGTATAATTAATATTCAGCTTAGTGAAGGGCAAATATTTAATGCTCAAGGATAACACCCTTTTTGTTCTAGGCTATGGGGTGGTAGAATGAAGTTTCCAAAGAAAATAAGAACGTATTGCCCAAAATGCGGCACGCATACTGTTCATACTGTTAGTATTTACAAGCATGGTAAGAGACGTAAGTTGTCTGAGGGAGAAAGAAGATACAAGAGGAAGAAAGAAGGTTATGGAAGCCAAAGGAAGCCGGAACAGAAACGGTTCGCCAAGGTAACTAAGAAAGTTCTACTCAAGGTAAGATGCACGAAATGTGGGTATACAACATACCGGCTAGGTATTAGACTTAAGAAAATAGAGCTAATAGATGTGATGAGGTGAGACTAATGCCCTTCGTTCCTAAAAGAAGGGTTTTAATACCAAAACCCAAAAGCAGGTTCATACAAGTAGTATGCCCTAACTGTGGTTACAAGCAAATAATATTCGATCACGCCACATTCCCTGTGAGATGCTTGTCATGCGGCGAACAATTAGTCGTTCCTACGGGAGGCAAAGCAAAAATACTTGGAATAGTAGAACGCGTTCTCGAGTGATTTTTGACTACATGACAACAAACCACACAACAAACCACAATACCCCTCTTATAACCAGGGGAATTTATACTCGTTAGAACATTGTTTTATAGCCATAGTGGCCTCGCCAGGAGTTAGAACTGGTTTATGAAAATCGTTTAAGTCGTCTATGGGCAATCTAGGACAAGATGTAACTATATATGCATCAATATAGGTGGAATCTATGTTCAATAGCGCATTTTTAGATAGATCTGCAATTATGAATTCCCTGTACGATTTCCCACGATCCTCCAAGATATTCTTTAAAGCATTTATTAGCCATGGTCTATACTGCCCTGTTTTTGATCCTATTATTAGTCCAAAACTATCAGCATTCATTGCCTGAAGGATTCTATAGTACCGTCTCCTTAGTATCTTATCCCTTGCCCATCTGTCATAAAGTACTTCTCCAGTATATGGGTCAATCTTTATCACAGGCTTAGAAGATGAAAGCAGTGCACCTATATAGTGGAAATCACCTCCCGACATGAGAACGTGGGCATCAACTAGGTTTTCTATTCTACTAATGGCAGAATAATCACAACCTAATATTTGTCCTTTTTCCATTTCATTAAATCTAGGTTCAGGAATTACAGCGTCTATCCCCTTTTTCACAAGTTGGCTAGCAGTTCTTGGAAGCTCCTTGACGTGTTGTATGGTCCCAACTATGGATACCTTTTTGGCACCTATATCTCTGAGGATCCCAGCAAGGTTTTCTATAGTGTAGTTTGGTATTCTGCGAGTACTATACGCCGGTATGAAAATTGTTTTACTTAGTACTTTCTCTAAACCTAGAACTGAGCCTAAATTGCTTGGATACTTATTATGACCTATATGTATGATTAAGCTAGGGTTTAGTGCGGATATTGTTTCTAGATGGAGATCACATGCACCATATATAGATGATATTTCAACTACTATCCTTACATCCGAGTTAATTTTCCTTAGACAATCCATCACCTTATACGCGAAAGGCTTCAAACCGTCTGATAACTGAATAAGAAGGATATCTGAAGCCCTAATCAGCCTAACATGCTCATCCCGTAACTCTATAACATAGGGATCCTTCAAGCATGTAATTGATTTCATCTTAGACACCGGGTCGGCCCTGCGCGGGGTCATCAAAGCCAGTTATTCCGGCTAAGCCCTTTCGAGCCTCGTCATCCCCAATTACCTAGTCAAACTTATCTAATATAGCTTTAAAATACCCTTATTTTCATTGTGATAGATCGAAGGGGATATTTCATTTGGATATAGGTACAATTTCAAGTATCTTCCATAACATGGAAAACCTAGGTATCTTAGGGATATTCATAGTAGCCTTCCTCAGTAACATTCTTCCTTATCTTACGGTACCATATCTTGTAATAATATCATTATATGCAGCCTCCACTGGCAATGCTATTGACAAGATAGCTATAGGATTAGCAGGAGGAATAGGCGCTGGCTTAGGAAAAACGATTCTTTTCTTCTTCATTAGAACTGGTAGAAAACTCATATCAACAGAGAAGAGGGAGCAGTTAACAAAATTTGCCGACATGTTCCAAAGGGGAATTTTTCTAGCCTTACTGCTATTTGCAGCTACCCCACTACCGGATGATGTATTCTACATTCCACTAAGCGTTACTGGATACAGCATACTGCGATTCTTCATAGCTGTCACTTTAGGCAAAACAGTAATCACTGGTATGTCAGTAGCTTTTGGCTCGTCACTTTCAATCCTCACAGGCGAAACAAGTATAATGTCCCCTGAAATTATACTAGCAACAATAATTGTAACACTTATTATAACATACGTTGTTGTTAAAATGGACTGGGATAGAGTGATCGTTGTTTATAAGAAAAAAGGGTTTATATGGGCTATAATCGAAGTATTATTCCAGTCTATAGTGATAATTTTCTTCTTCCTAAAGCCGCTTTACAATAAATACACTGGATATTTAAACAAATCACAGTAAAACCCCTGTGATTATTGTAGTTTCTTGTTCATAGGAATTACTGGAAATTCTAGATTTAGAGTTCAACGAGTTACTGTTATTAGAGACAACGAAGATTATAAAGAATCCTGTAGGGTTTCCTATGAAAAGAGAATGGGTGCTAGAGTTAGTTGATGGATATCGAGGATTTTGTAGCGGAATACGGAGAAAGGGGGAAGATTATTCTTAAAGCCATATATGAAGAAGCAGTTTACCCAAGTAGCGATACTAAGCTAGGTGATTTCAATTTCAAGTCTCTCAAGAGGAGATTAGTAAATTATGGTTTAAACTATAACCCTTCCCCCCTTCTGCGAATTTTAGAGAGAGAAGTTGGGTTCATAGAAACCTCTTATAAGAGCTCCAATCAGCACTGGTGGAAAGTAACTAATTTGAATTTACTGAAAAGAATAGTAGAGGATAGAGCATACGATGATGACCCTAGAGTACGGTTACTTAGAATACAGTTCTATAGCATAGATCCCCTAGGTGTCCTCGAGTATCTTAAGAAGGTTTCTAGAAAAAAGAGGCTATTAGACAGTGATAAAAGAAGATTCAGATCAGTAGTTTTCGATGTTCTACCTGTTATAGTCAAATTCCTCGAAGAAACAGAAGAATATGAAGAGGAGCTATCCATAGAACGAGAGGTTTCTAGTCAAATATTAGATTTAGCGGAAACAGTATCTTTCAAACTGTCAGGATCAGTTAATAGTGCTGGACGACGTTCCCTATTCAAGGGGATGCAAGGAATCGGAAAGGGTGGAGAGCCTATTCCTGATGAACGCTACCGCTTCTGATAGTATTTTCCTATTATTATACTTGCTAACTATCTCCTCCAAATACTGTTTGGGTTCATTCATTAGCTTCTTGGTATAATTGATAAGTAGAGGAAACGCTCTACATATATTGTCGACTATAGTTATATCAGCAAATTGAGATGTGCGAGAGAACGGGTTCAAATCTATGGTAACTACTTTTTTACCAAGTTTCTTAAGCGCTTCAGTTCTATCACCATCTTCTAGTGGAACCAATACTACATCTGCTGAGTATATTCCTTTAACACTTACAACTCTTCTCCAACTTTCCAGTCCTTCTAGCTTCGTTTTTGTATCATATACCCCTAGCACTTCTGGAGCTCCATGATCCTTTAGCCAATCGTAGATGGCTTCTTCTCTTTCCCTTGTCCGATAAAACAAGTTTACTTCCAACGGAATACCTGTTAGCCTCGAGTATTCGACTAGTGACTCGGGGACGAGAACTGCAGTATTGCCGTTAACGCTAATAACAGTCCTTCGTCCTAGAAGCATTAATGCAGCTCCTGCTTCTATGGCTCTTATAGCAAACTCTCTGGTTTTCTCACCAATTATATAATCAAAAGCTTCTCCTCTACCGTGCGCTATTAATCCTGCAAGAGCAACCATGCCTCTCTTATATCCTTCTATTATTTTCTCCCTTATCAATAACGACTCGTATCTCGGGTGAGATCGAGGGATTTCTGTCAAAGATTACACCTCTATAATCCTCTTAGATCACAGTAAATATTATTCCATTATACTCTGGTTCCAGTCTAAGAATCCTAGCTCCTGAAGGTAATTCTTTTATTCTATTGACAGCATCTAATAGCCTATCTTTTTCGACGAACACCACGGCAACTGATTTTTTGGCATAACTCCCAACTACACCTGGGATTGATTTCATAGAACAAAGCTCATCACTCGAGAAAGAGTGCATTCTAGCTTTGAACGTAAATTCCTCCGAAACCTCCAAAAATTTTTCAAATCCCGGTTGCTCACTAAATCTCGTTAAGAGTTTCAAGGCAAGTTTTCTAGTTTTATAACTATACATGCTAAGTAGCTTGTTGGTATGCATCCTTTCTTTATATACCGATAACACACTAATCGAATTAGGCATATAAAAACCTTCGACCTTACCTTTAGAAGGGGACCCCTCTTTCACTCTAAAAGCTATTCCCTTTCCATAAGAGATTGCTAGAACGTCTCCTAAGCCGGTTTTTTCAAGGATCTCGGCAATATGTGCATCCTCGAGAGAATCAAGATAGCTTTTAGATCCTGATAGAAAACCTGAAATCAAAAAGTACCCTAAGAATGTCGCTGCGCTAACAGCATAACCATAGCCAGGTGGCAAAGTTGTTTTGACTCCTATATGTTATTTCCATATTGTTTTCTAATAAAAGGTAATTCATCAGCAGGTTTATAGGGGAATGACATCTTTTGTCTAAACAAGCATGCCCTTAATTTGGGGGAAACTATTAAGCCGAGGCCTTTTGATCCGCTTCTTGAGTAATCTGCTCTTATATAGGGGACCCAGATGGATGTTATATGGTGAGGTATTTCTACACAGCCTTGCCTGGAAAAATTCCTGTTACCCATGTCTTTGAGCACCAAGTAATAGAATTAGAACCATATGTCAATACCTGGGGAAGGTGGCATTGAACGCTTATGGCGAGTTGCTTCATATCGCTCAAGCACCTTGTCAAAATGACTACATTCAATGCCTTCTATTGAGCATGTTTCTTCTTTACTCAAGTGTCTATCAAAGTATAGATGTAAAATAGCGTCAACAATGTCATAAGTTATCCCCAACTCTCTTTCTGCTAGATGGCCGGGAACTAGTCTTGGAGAACTAGGTTTATAAGCTATTCTCTTAGGCACACTGAGTACTTCAGCAATTTTTCTTACCTGTGATTTATAGAAGCATCCTATTGGTAATATGTCAACTCCACCGTCACCGTATTTTGTAAAATAGCCTATTAGTATCTCGCTCCTATCACCTGTCCCAAGTACCATTAGATTATATTTATTAGCATAATAGTAGAGTAGGCTCATTCTGATGCGTGCTCTTAGATTGCCAACAGACATAACATCGCTCTCTTCATAGACAGGTACAGTTGAAGTATAAACATCAACTATAGGAGATATTTCTATTAAATGTGGTGAAACACCAAACTTTTTAGAGAGTTCTATTGCATCACTGATATCCTCCTTAGGTGTAACCCTTTGATCAGGCATTACGAGTGTTCTAACCCGCCCGGTTCCCAAGGCTTTTATTGCTAATGCAAATGAAGCCGCTGAATCTACTCCTCCGCTTAAGCCAACCACTACGCCATTAGCCTTTGACTCAGAGATTCTTGAACGAACAAACCCAATTACATTATCTATTATTTTATTCCAATCCCTATCTACAAGAAATTCTACGATTTCTTCCACACTGCTGAATTTCTCCATTCTTTATTCACCCATGAACAGTTTCTTTCTAATTCTATCTAGTATAAACCTTGATACCTCTTCTTTCCTCATTTTAGGTGAAATCTCATAATTCCCATTTTTATATGCCATAAGAATTTCATTGTACTCCGAGGCAAATCCTATGTCCTTTCTTCCAACGTTATTTGCTATAGTTAGCTCAGCATCATGTTTTTTCAGTTTATTGAAAGCCATCTCTTTAAGCTCGTCAATGCTTCCAGCGAGATCGGCAACAAATGCAACCATAACCTTAGGCCTTTTTTGAATACCAGATATAACTTTCGGTGTCGGAACAAGATTTACCGTTATTTCTTGTCCACTTCTTAGTTTTCTATCGTGAAACTCTGAAGGTTTAAAGTCCACTGGAGAAGCAGCAGATATTATAACGTCGAATCGAGTTAATGAAGTTAACTCCTCCATTTTATAAGCCATCTCCTCCGTCGTCTCGACCCTCACAACTTTATCGAGGAATTTGGGAACTCTAACTTCTAAGTGCCCAGTCAAAAGAACGACATCAGCTCCCCTCGCATAAGCTTCTGAAGCTATTTCAACACCCATTCTACCGGTTCCTGGATTTGTTATGAAACGCACCTTATCCAAGTATTCGCGTGTAGATCCAGCAGTAACTAGCATTTTAACTCCCTTTAAGTCTCGTCCACGTAGAATCAGTGGAATGCTCCATCTTACGATGTCATCTACCTCGTGAATTTTCAGTGATCCTTCCACAATGCGGGGAGATAATGAATACACATAGCCTAGATCCTGAAGCTTAGTAAGTGACCCGGAAAGATAGCTGGTTTTATACATGTTTAAATGCATAGCTGGCACTAAAAGTACATTCTTCTTGTAACCTATAAACGATACTGCTGTAAGTGATACATTTTCATCAGTTATCCCTTGTGCCATCTTGGATATAGTGTTAAGAGTAGCAGGGACTATGACCATGGCATCGCATCTTCTTGCCATATATATATGTTCTGTTTTACCAGTTAGTCCAGTTATAACGGGGTTTCCTGTAGCCCATTCAAAGAGGCTTGGTGATATCATTTTCAATGCTTCCGGAGTCATCATGATGTGAATGTCTGCCCCTCTTTTAATGAGGTTTCTTGCATAATCTACTGACTTATAAAGCGCGATGCTGCCAGTCACACCTAGTAAGATACATTTGCCCTTTAATTCGCTTGAAACTATAGACCTGATGTCTCTTACTGGATGGTAATCCACTTCCTCCCCCTCATCCTATATGCATATTTTAGTTTATATGGGAATCAAAAATCTTGTATTACTATATGTAAGGAAACACGGGGAACAATGGGTGATAACAACGTTGGCAAATGCTTTAAAGACGAATTGTTTAGTGAGGCCTGTAATGCCTTCGGAGCTCATTGTCGTAAAGGGAGTAAATGAGGCTGTTTTACCCGAAAATTATCCTACATTCTTCTATTATGATGTTTACAGGAATTGGGGGGATATATTTCTCGTTGCAGTATGTAACGGACAAATAACCGGTTACATTATGAATAGAATAGAAACTAAAATAGATAGAAATGGTCTTTTCCTCTGGAAAACGTATAAGGTAGGACACATTATTTCCATAGCGGTTCTACCAGAATGTAGAAACCGGGGAATTGGTTCTGCACTGCTTACCAAAGCTATTGAGCTAATGGAAAAGAATTATGGAACCAAGAAAGTATACTTGGAAGTTAGAGTTAGTAATGAGGGTGCTATAAGACTTTATAATAAGTTTGACTTCAAGATCAAGAATGTAATCCCACACTATTACAGAGATGGTGAAGATGCTTACCTTATGGAAAAGGAATTAGAAAATAGTAATGATTAATCAAATTTACCAGTTTATAGCTAGTTCTGATTTGAAGTTAGTGTAAAGCTGTTCTACTTTTGTGATCCATTCGTTTAAATCCTCCGGGGTCCCTGGGTATTTGTGATAAAGCGCTTTTGCTTGGCTCATATATCTACCTACAGTTCTTAGTTTCATAAGCAAGCTTGGTCTACCTATAGTTTTTAAGATTATTGAAAGTTTATCGAGTATGCTCAGGTCGGCTTTCAGGTCTCCAGATACACTAGTCTCATACATGTCTTCTTCTCTCATTATTCTATTCTTTAATCCAAACTCAATGTCATCATTGCTCATCATCTGAAGGAACATCCTGAAGATATCTAGTGAAGCTTGCTTTGCTCCCAATGTTTTCATGTAACCAATATTAGTATACCAGAGTCCTTCAGCTGAGAAATCTCCATTCTCGAAGGCCTCTTTTATTGCTATACTAGCATTGTACGCTGCAAACATAGCATAACCCATACCACCGCCATGAACAGGGTTTACTGTAAAGGCGTTATCACCTATTCCAATAAAATTGTGCCATACAAGTGTATTAGCAGGACGACGAGTTGGAACTATTGAACCCGACGCGTCATAAACATTATTATAGCGGCCCACCTCTTCTCTTTTATCTAACTTCTCTCTAAAGATGAACATTGGATTAGGATGCCCTCTACCACCTTGAACTCCTAGTCCTATATTGGCTGTCGTTTTACTTTCTGGGAAAAACCACCAATAGCCTCCAGGTGCAACATCCTGGTTTACATATATTCTAATGTAATCGGGTTCATCTATCTCGTAGTCCAGTTCACGGATTTCTCTATAGGCTATGTTAGCATCAACAGGTTTCAAGGGTTCGTTAACTGGCCATTCCTTAGGTAATTTAAGCCTTAACGACATAGTGTTACCAGTAGCATCTACTATAATTTTAGCTTTAAATAGAGCTTTTTCACCTGAAGGGGTTACAGCCTCTACACCTGCAAGTTTCCCATTTTCAATTACAGGTTTTCTAGCCCTGGTTTTTAGAAAGACATTGGCATTTCTATTCACTGCTTCCTTAATGAGGCGTTTTCCAAGTTCATTTCTATCTATAATATAGCCAGATCCTTTAACCCTATAGTAATACTTCTCAGATGGACTAAACACCAGAATCCCGCTAACTATCTGCTTGATCTCTTTGCCTGAAGGCTTTGGAATCCCTGTTTCATCAAAGTGATGTTCTCCAATGGCGTCTCCACAGGGTTTGCCCCAAACTTTGCCCCAATCTACCATGTCAATACCTGCGATACTTAATCCACTTCCCGATAATAAGTAAGCCAAACTTGACCCAGCAGGTCCTAAACCAATTATTAATACATCATAACTGTATTCCATTTAGCCTCACCAGTCACGGATGAAACCGATATGGATAGTGGAATCTCCCAATCCTTTAAATGTTAGCAATGTAAAGTGTAAGGAATCATAAGCGTTTAAGCAACCGAACTAACGTAAAATACGGTTATTAGACCTCTTTAGAAGCTTCTTATAACTAGAGTACAAAAATATCTAATAACACCATACAAATAGAATACTAAACACGGAGAGGTGGTTTAAATGGATTTCAAGAAGAAAAGAAAATCTATATTCGACTTAATGGATGAAATGATGAATGAATTTATGAAAGAATTTACTACTGACTTCACTGACATAGAGAAAGAACTAGAAGACATGGTGAAAAAAGGCTATGTAAAAGGACCTTATGTTTATGGTGTTAGAGTCACAATAGGTCCTGATGGTGTTCCCAAGGTTGAAGAGTTTGGCAATGTGAAGAGAGAAGGAGATAAACCAGTAGTTACAAACGAAATAGAACCCTTAGTGGATGTTTTCGAGGATAATGGAGAAATCATTGTAGTAGCGGAGGTTCCTGGTGTTTCAAAAGAGGACATTGAGCTCAAGGTAACCTCCAGAGAACTCATAATCAGAGCGAAGGGGAAGGATAAAAAATATTATAAGACTATAGATCTGCCGAAGGAGGTTATACCAGAGAAGGCTAAGGCCTCGTATAAGAATGGTGTCCTGGAAGTAAGACTAAAAGCTAAGGAGACCAGGCAAAAGGACGAAGGTGTTGAAGTAAAGGTAGAATAAACACTTCTTATTTCCCTAACATATTTTTAACATACTGTTCTACTTCAGATGAGCAGTTTGATATATCTCTCACTAGTTTTTCATACATTTTATCTGAATCAATAGAATAGACATATCTTGGTCTACCAGTTTCATTTCTCCTCTTCTTCTTTTTATCAATTAACTCCATATCTGCAAGCTTAGAGAGTACCCTATTGACTGTAGCCCTACTTAGATTAAACACGTCTCTTATATCATCTACAGAATACTCTTTACCTTTACCTTGCTTTAACATCCACTCGAGTATCATAACATCGGTTTCGGTTAGATTATAACAGAATTCCATTAGCATTCTGAAATCCAGCTTTCTACCAGCCGGCGTTCTCAGGCTTTCAAGAGGTGCCAAAAAGTTTCACCCATTAATATTTTTTCTTACTCTAACATTTTTAATAATTTTGTTTTTAACGTATTGATCCCTTTTCTCTTACATTTTGCAATACATATATCTTTTTCCCTAGACCTAAGACTACTACAACTACTATAAAGACACTCACTTTCTATTTTTCGTTCATTGAACAACAAGACATAAATTCCCCTTCCTACGTTCTTTAATACTAAAACATCCCCCAACCCATACCTTCTTAAGAACAAACTGACCTCGTTAGGCTTAATCAGGTCTTCATGGAATACAAATGCTTCAAGATCACTTGTCAGGCTTGAAACTATTCTTTTAACCAAGTCATTGGTTCCTGACATAATTATCACCGGGCTAATTATAGGTCAGGACTGGGGGGTTATCATCCGCCTATGACGCGTCAATGGTAATACCAGTCATCATTCCAGGAGATAATTCAATTCAAATCTCTGTTTATATGTTTGGACCACTTAAGATAAAGCTTTATAACAGCATAATTTCTTCGTGCTGCGTCTTTTTCGATACAAGCCGTTTCTATTCTCTCTCCACCCACTGTCGATACTACTAGTTTAGCCCTTCCATTATCACAATTTAACATTCCAACCTCCTTAACCAAACCGCTCATAGTCAACCCTTCAATTCTAATTAGATCAAGGCCCTTTTCCATAATCTATACACCACTACTAAGTCATTAGCAGATAAATCATTATAAGCAATATTAATGTTATTCGTGGAAGACGTATTAAACACGATTCATTTAACCTTATACGATAGTTCTTTATTGCCCCTTATTATCATGCATTGCTTAGGGCGGATTGCTGTGAGTGAAGAAGGTAAAGGTAGTAAGAAAAAGAAGAGAATGACTTTACCAAAGAAACAGCAAGACATAGAAAAAGTTGTAAAGGAGATTGAGGAGAGAGAGAGACATGAGCACCATCACCATGCTCATGGAGAACTGGATGAAATAATAGCTATAGTTGAGCTTTTGATAGACTCGCTTAACGTTAAAATGAAGGACGTTGAGGATAAACTTAGGCTGCAAGGCAATGAAATTACAAGGATTTATAGGATATTGTCGATTCTAGTTAAATATTTTGCACTAGACGATGAAGAATCAAAGAAAGCTCTAATAAAGGAGGCGGAGAGTATACTCGAGTCCTAGCAGGATTTAATTTTAGTCAATCGTCTTTCTTTTACTCCTAAGAAAACTATATCAATCCCGTCAACAGTTCTCCCCGAAAGAGTGTCTATGCTTAAACATCTAGATTCTTCTAATATTGGAGCTAATGCATGATCGAACGACATAAGTAAATAATTACCCGTATCAACGCATGGTGGGTAGGTTAATGCTCCTTTATTAGAGTCTATTTTAACTATACCTTTGAATCGTTTAGCTTCCTTGAGGACTATGGCATTCCATGTGAGAAACCCGTGGAAAGTCTCACAGTATTTAGGATGATAAATGTCTCCTTCTATAAAAATTATACTGATCTTATGGTTTTTCCACATAAACCTACTTCTTCCCTTAGAAATGAGTTTCAAGATCCGTGGATCCATTTCATACCTAGATTGAATGCTTGCCCAGTTTACTATCCTTGGAAACTGGCGTTTTTTCATATATTCGAATACAGCCTTGGAAGGTTCCTCTCCGATAAGAATTAGATCTATATCCGATTTATCAGGATTGTGTATGCCGGCCAAAATACTGCCCGTGACTCCCCAGGAATCCAGCCTTATACCTGTTTCACGGTTTATTTCACTTAAGAAGTCGATGAGTGTATATTGTAAAGTGTCCTCCGGATGGGTTAGTATCCTATGCAACCCGTTGAATGGATCTAGAGTTCTTTCAATATTCATAGTTGAAATAACAGGTACCTCTGTATTGAAACGTGGATCCATAACGGTCAAAGTGTGGGTTAGTATGGAGTATTGCGTATAATCCTGTACTAGTCTGCAGTATCTTCTATTACCTCTTTTCCAAATGCTTTCAAGATCATTGCATAAATGATACTTCTTGAAAGCTATAACATTGCCTGGAGGAGGTGGAATTCCAATAACACTGTATATGCTACCTGCTCTGTCTAGCAATAAACTTCCGTGAAATATTGCGGAGTTTTTTGATTCTTCCTCCGTGATCTGGTATAATCCATGATCCACCGGCACTATCGACAAACGACTCACCTTCTATTAAATAGAACCCTTCTGGTAATTCAGTATATCTAATTCTCCATGTCATAACATTATATGAGTAATCCGGCTCATCATTTTGTATGATATAGATAGCAGGAGTTGTATAAGGTTTAACATGAATTAACCTTCCTACAATAACAATATGATCCTTGTAATAGTATGTGTTCCTGCAAACAATATTCGCTGCATCTTCTTCTACAATCCTTATAGAATACAATTTATTCTCATAACAGCCTTCTAGGATCTTGTCTTTAAATATTTCCCTGTAATTGCTAAGATCCATGCTGTTATCTGCTGATATCTTCTCAATATAGTTTTTCTCTACCAAGGAACCATTACATTTTCTTAACCCGCCTAGTACATCACGCATTATTGCATACTCGTCACGCAACAGTTTACCATGAATAATAAGATCTATGTCACTTCCATCTCTCGGGCATCCTAACAGATATGACCCTGTGATACCTACCTCAGCATAACCTATTGTTTTCTCTATCATTTTAATAAAACTATTAATCTTGGATGGGAGGCGGATGTTGCTATATTCAAATGGGTTATAAACTATTGAAATATCTTCTTTATTAACAACGCAGGCTCGTATTCCAATGGATGGCAAATACTCAATAGGACATTGGGTAAAAATGTTTCTCACTTTTTCACATCCAGTTTTAAGATATTTGGGTACGACTGGTATGAAATCCCCATAATCACATACTCCCTTAACAGCGTATATCAGACTCGATGTTTCAATATAGAATCCTTCTATAACCATGGTGTTCACCTTATTTTAGCGGGGTAATAAGGCGGATATAGTAGGTGAGTACCATCACAGGACGGCGAATTAAAGTATTCCTTACCTTGTAATCCTTCTCTGCAATGAGCATATCTAAGCCCATATTTTCTTGCGTAAATAAAGATGGGCTTAAGTAGCTTCAGTCTAAGCTTCTTTTTTAGATACCAGTATCCACGTACTCTAATACCTTCTTTCAAGTAAAGCTGCCTATATTTCTCGGCTAGTTCAGGAAAAGCGCTTATTACCCTTTTTAGATTGTCTGGCTTTGCTTTATAAGTTGATGTCACTATGAAATCTACGTTATCTATCTGGGATAGTATTGCAACTAGTTCTTCAATATCTTGCGGATCATCGTTAATATAGGGCAGGATAGGGTCTATTCTGACTCCTGCTGGTATACCAGTATCAGATATTCTCTCTAACGCCTTTATCCTTTCTTTCGGCGACGGAGCTCTTGGCTCTAGTTTAGAACTTACTGAGTCATCCAGTGTTGTTATTGTAGGTGTGATAGCTGTTACACCCATTTTCATTATATCTACATCTCTAGTATAGAGAGTACCCTTTGTTGTTATCAAAACACGCAAACCTTTTTTAATAAGTAGTTGTAGAGTTCGTCGGGTTATCATGAGGTTCTTTTCAATTGGAGGATAAGGATCACTACTTGTTGACATGTTTATTGGAAGTTCAGGGTCTATTTTCCTTAAATCCTTAAGCAACCTGTGAAAATAGTTTTTCTTTGGTGTACTGGGCTTCCTTCCAACATAAGCTGTCGCATAGCAATAAACACAGAAGAAACTGCAACCAGTATATGGGTTCAATGTATATTTTCTGGGGCATGTGCAAAGAGGATTGCTCCAAGGATCAAATAACCGTATAAGTTCACCTTCTCTAAATCTCAATGTTCGCATGCCTTTGCCTCAACTCTTCCTCATTTTTACCCAAGCGATGCATTAATTCTACTGCTATACCATCGAGGAAAACCATGACCGTATCCTCAAATAGAGTGCCTAGCGGAGCTAATGGTTCATGTATGCCTAGTATTTGTCTAGCAAAGTAGTCGTCCATTCTAGCCATTTTCGTTCTTCCCGGGATCTTTACCACTATATCTGCTAGAGATCCAAGCTTCGATTCAGGATATGTTGTGAGTGCTATGACAGTAGCGCCTACATTTTTCGCGGCCTCTGCCGCTGTAACTATAAGCTTGGTGGAACCGGAACCCGATATAGCTACTACAACATCTTGACTTGATACGCTCGGAACTATAGTGTCCCCTAGGACATACACGTTCAATCCTATATGCATCAATCTCATAGCGAAAGCCTTCCCAACTAGACCACTTCGTCCTGCACCCATAACTAAGACTTTTCTATTACCATTCGTCTGTACAACTTCTATTAGCTTAGACACAAATTTCTCGACTTGCCCCGGATCTATCGATTCCATCGCCTGTGAGATAAAATCCACTATCTCCCTCATAGTCATGTAAACATACTTCACCAAGACCATCCACCATCCGTTGATAAAGTTAAAGCTCTCAGAGTGTTATATATTGTTTAATAGCCCCGCTGGTCTCACGTCTGCCGAGACTCTGTAAAGAGGATGAAGATGGCGGCGGATCGGTAAGGCGGGGTATAAAACAATATGATAATTAGGCGAATATTCCTAGCTCGCTGGGAACGTAAAAGAGGACAACCGAATAGAATAAGAACCTTGCTATGAAAGAGTTTTTCGGTGGGAATATTAGAGCGCGCCTATTTTTGATACTATTCTCCTAATATCATCTGTATGTTCCAACAGTTCCTCAAAATCGTCCAGACGCTTCCCAGTGTTACCGTCGACCATCTTAACTCTATAGATTCCTTCACTCTTCTCATATATGTTTATGTAAACAGGATAGTACACCACTTTGACGTTATGAACAGTACCAAATGCTTCTAGTAGATATTCCAGTTTTTCAGGAGACACATACGGATGAAGCGTCTCTCCTTCACTAGGTATTCCCTTTTCTACAGAGTATACTTGTGAAACGCTCCTATAGTTTTTTGAAAGAGATAATGGCTTAATAGCATAGGTGTCTCCATATACATCTATTACCATCTTATCCATAAGGACAAGAACTATCCGTTCAAGTTTCCTCTCATCTATCGAGACGATCTCCGATAACTCTTCCTTTGTGAGTGGGCCATGTTCTGCAATGTATCTCGCGACTTCAACCACCTCGAATGGTATGTCTCCTATATTAACCAGTAAATTTTCAAGTCTAAGGGTGCCATTTTCATCTATCGAAACCATTGACCCTCTTATAGACTCGAAATCAAGAGCTATTTCTCTAAACTCTATTTGACTCTCCCCCTTGGGAGGAGATTCTAACGATACCTTATACTCGTATAGTGGGAGATGACCCAATACTGTTGCTATGTGCTTTCCTTTACATGATCCGAAAAGTCCCTTATCGCATTTAGCTCTTTTTCTAACCTCTTCTATAGTTAATTTAGGTTCTACATAATAATGCTTAAGAACCTTCATTTCTGATATGCTAAAAGCAGCACCTACACTAGATAACCTCTCTATGTCAAGAAGCCCTATATTGAAATATTCTGCTAAGCCTTTTACCTGGGGTGAAACAGATTTGTCAGTTACTACAATCATCTTATCAACTCTAGTATCTTCTCTTATTCCATGGAAGTTAATTATATCACTAACTGTCAGCGTATGACCTACCTTAATCAGGACTCCCACTTCTATATTAAATATCTTACAAAAACTTTTACCTATAATATCAAAGTTATACGTCATTCCCGATTTTCCTTCCTTGGGAGCATCCCGTTCAACGTCGAAGCCTATGTTACGTAGAAGATTGCAAATAGTATCAGCAATCTCTTTCTTTATTACCTTACCACTCATCGACATTTTAATCAATCCCGTCCAACAAATTTTGCCTGTTTAAGGGATTGTTACAGTTGAAGCTATATATTAATGAACACTATAAAATCAAGACGGTCAGAGAGATGAGTAGAGAGAGAATACTAAAGGAAGCAAAATGGAAGGAAGTCATCATAGAGTATAAGGGTAGTGTTATTAAAACCTTCCTTAAAGATAACCCCATAGTATATGCATGCCCTATATGTGGACTTGACATTCACAAACCCAGCTTTACAAGTGAAAGAGACTTGTTTTTCCATTTAGTAGCTCATGCCAAAGGCCTGTTGGAAAAACGAAGGAAACAACCTAAACGGTATCATTAGAGAACTAATTGCTATATTATATCTAGGTATTTTTATGTTAGACCTCCATTGCTGTTGATAAAATAGTCTGATTACTTGTACTTGTAGCAATATGATAGAAGTAGTCTTTCTTACCAAACAGTCTTAGAGCCTCTTCTACCAAGTAGCCAGCTAATATATGAGGGTCTCCGAAACGTTCTTCATATTCATCTCCGTCACAAATTTCACGTCCATTTATTACAAGCTTGGTTGAATTGTCACCTGCTAATCCTCCAAGATTAGTTTCTACATAATAGTAGGCCACTATTCCGTGAGAAGTTCTGAGTGTATCAACAGCTATTTGAGCAGCTGCTATGAAATCTTCCTCGTATCTGCATGAGAATCCCAGTGGTGTTGGACTGTAAATTGTTATTGTTAGATCTCCCACTTACTAGACACCCCTTATCGAAAATTTCAGTTCGTAAACTGAAACAAATACCGCTTAAAGAGTTACCGAGTATTGCCTATAACCATTAAGCCCTAAATACGCTGAGGATCTCAAAATTATTAACTACCAACTTAATGCCACATAATGGAAAATTTTCAAAGAATTTACAAGAACTGGCCATAAATCTTTGAAGAACTCTAATCATCTCACTTAATATAAATTCTCTATACTAATAAATAGATGTGGAACAATAAACGGGATGATTATCCATGTCATTAGGAGGAATAAGCGAACTATTTGACATAATTTCTGAGCATAATAAATGGAGGCTTAAAGAAACAGTCAATCTAATAGCAAGTGAAAACGTTATGAGTAGAATTGCATGGCTCGCATATATTTCAGATTTCGAGCATAGGTATGCAGAGGGCAAACCAGGAAAACGTTACTATGAAGGAACTAAGTTTATCGACATATTGGAGTCATGGGCTAATGAGTTGATGGCAAAACTGGTACATGCTAAATATGCTGATGTAAGACCTACAAGCGGTACAATATCAAACGCAGGTGTATTTAGAGTATTAGGTGGTATTAATGATAAAGCACTTATCGCTCCTGTACAGGCGGGAGCTCACGTTAGCCATACTAAATTCGGAACCCTAGGAGCTCTAGGCATCCAGCAAGTAGAGATGCCCTATGATAGTGATGCTATGAATATTGATATAGACAAGGCCTTCAAAATGATAGAAGAAGTTAAACCAAAATTCATAGTCATGGGTGGGAGTGTATACCTTTTCCCTCATCCAGTAAAAGAACTGTCCGAAGCCGCTAAAACTGTAGATTCGAAAATAGTGTATGATGCAGCTCACGTTCTAGGATTAATTATTGGAGGGGTTTGGAGAAATCCACTTGATTACGGTGCTGATATAATAACTGCATCCACGCACAAAACTTTCCCAGGTCCTCAGGGAGGGTTCTATGGCGTAAGAGATGATGAGGAGATATACAAAGCCATATATAAAACCATATTCCCATATTTCCTAAGTAACCATCATCTCCACCATATACCCGCATTAATAGTAACTGCATCAGAAATGGAAGCCTATGGCAGACAATATGCACTTCAAATTGTAAGGAATGCAAGGAAATTGGCTGAATCCCTAGCAGAGAGGGGTTTTAAGGTTCTAGGAGAGCATCTTGGATATACTCAGAGTCATCAAGTTGTACTTGACGTGAGGAAGCAAGGAGGAGGGCTTAAGGTAGCAAAAACACTTCAAGAAGCAAACATTATTGTGAATAAGAACCTTCTCCCATATGACCCTCCATCAGCAATAAAGGATCCAAGCGGACTACGGCTAGGAGTACAAGAAATGACTAGGTTCGGTATGACAGAAGATGATATGGAACAAATAGCTCTATTCTTCAAGAAAGTCTTGGTAGATAAAGCTGATCCGAAGAACATAGCCAGAGAGGTTACGGAATTTAGAACAGGATTTACTCACGTTAGATTCTCATTTGATAGCGAAGAGATAGCATTTAACAACACTGTCATTGATCTGATCAAATAATAAAATCTCTGAATAATAATTACAATATAGCGCGCCGACTGGTCTGACTGGGCCGTCCGGCCCTTGGGATGAAGATCGGAACTATCATCTTTTTACACACCTCTTACAACGCTAGACATATGATGCTGCATAATACAGCCTAAAAATGTAATAACAATAAACAACAAGCCATTCTTTTTAGAGGAGATTGACCCCCATGAAAGCCTGGATAATATCTATCGGAAATGAATTGCTTATAGGTAGGATAGTTAACACCAATGCCTCATGGCTAGCTAAAAAACTAGTATTCCTAGGGTTCAATGTAGAAAGAATAATAGTTGTACCAGACAACAAGGATGATATAATTGAAGAACTGAGAAGATCGCTTTCAAAGGCTGAAGTCACTATAACAACAGGAGGTTTAGGACCTACATATGATGACATGACTACAGATGCTGTCGCCCATGCAGTCAACAGGAAAATAGTGTTAGACAATAGAGCTCTTAAACTTGTCGAAAAATTCTACAATAACAAAAACATGGAGCTAACTCCCGAGAGAGTAAAAATGGCATATGTACCTGAAGATGCTACTATAATAGAAAATCCTGTTGGTGCTGCTCCGGCATATATCATAGAGATTGGGGGGAAAACTATCGTCGTTCTACCAGGGGTACCAAACGAAATGAAAGAGATCTTTGAAACATATGTTGAGAAGTATCTTAGAGAAAAGTATGCATCTCACATATACCTAGTAGAATACTATGTAATTGTTAAAGGTGTTCCAGAATCCAGTCTAGCCCCAGTAATAAATCAGTTGTCAAAGGAACACAAGAATATATACTTAAAATCGCACCCTAAGGGACATGAAACAAGCAATCCTATCCTAGATATACGTGTATTTGCACCAAGCAAGAAATCATTAATTGACGCGGAAGAAAAAGCCCAATCAGTAGCTAACAAAATTATTGAAAATGTAAAAAGATTGGGGGGGACAATTGTCGAAAGCGGAAGAACTATTTAGAATACAGTTTCTATTGACTATAAAAATTATCATTTCCGGGTTAGTAATATCTATGCTAGGATACCTTCTTGGAAGAGAAACTGTAAATGCTATAGTGATCTTAGGTTTAGCACTGGTAACAATATCGCCCCTCATATCATTTTATATTACACTGAAACGATATAAGACCAGTAATATCAAATAATTATAAACTATCCATGTTTATTTTTGAAGAAGGTGGAGTGAATGGCACTAACCGTGAAGGAAAAAGAGGAACTGAGAAAGAATATAATAGAAGTACTCAAAGAAGTGTATGATCCTGAAATTCCTATCGATGTATGGAACCTAGGATTGATATATGATATAGACATAGATGATGAAGGTAATGTGCATATATTGATGACTATGACAGCAATAGGATGCCCTGTAGCAGGGTTAATAGTTCATTATGTAGAAGAGGCTCTTAAGGACGGTATAGCCGAGTTAAGAGATAAGAATGTTGAAATAGAGATTACTTGGGATCCGCCTTGGACTCCTGATAGAGTAACACCTGAAGGAAGAGAATTACTCAAAGCCATGTTCGGATACGACGTTGTCGAAGAATGGAAGAAGCGTATGGAGCAACAACCTACCACTGCTTGAAAATCTTTAATTTTATACAAAATAGTGAACTCCTATCATACGGGGGCAGTGATGAATCCTAGCCAGTCAGACTTAATGAAGAGCGGACCACGAACTTCAGAGCCCCTTCTATGCCACCAATCCGTTATATAACCCTTGTCTATTCCATGTTAATGACAGGTGTTAGTGTTGAGCTGGTCTATTCTTGCATTGCTGAGAGAAAACCCTGAGCTACTCAAGGAACAAGTAAAACGGCGACTTATGGATTCAAAGCTAGTAGATGAAGCTAAGAAAATAGATGAAGCATGGAGAAAAGCTTTAACTGGTTTGAACAATATGCGTAGCCAACATAATAAACTGAGTAGATCTTTGAAAGAGGTTCAGGATTCCTCTGAGAGGCAACTGCTTATACAACAAGCTAGAGAGCTGGCAAATAGTATTAAGAGAGAAGAAGAAAAGTTGCAGGTTATTGAAGAGAAGAGGAGAGAATTACTTCTTGCACTACCTAACATAGTCGAAGATGATGTTCCCATAGGAGAGGAGGATGCCAGTATACCCATCCGGTTTTGGGGCAAGCCAAAGGTATGGATAGGATATATCAATATCTTCCTAGAACAGACAAAAAAATACGGGTTTGCTGTTGATTATGACGCGCTTGAAGAGAAACCAACCGGACATGCTGATATGTTAGAACAGGTTCTAAAACTCGGAGATACCTTGAAAGCAGGTGAAGTAGCGGGATCTAGGTTTTTCTACTTATTCCAGGACATAATCTGGCTAGAAACAGCGTTACTTGCATATGCTATAGATAAGATGACATCTAAAGGATACACTTTAGTAATGCCGCCCTATATGCTACGTGGGAAAATAATTAAAAGAGTTATAGACTTGGAAACATTCAAAGACGCCATTTATAAGATAGAAAATGAAGACCTGTACCTCATTGCGACAGCTGAGCACCCGTTAGCAGCTTTATACTCAGAGGAAGAATTATACGATGGCGAGCTTCCTCTCAAGCTTGTAGGTATAAGTCCATGTTTCAGGAAAGAAGCTGGAGCAGGAAACAGAGATTTAAAAGGAATATTCCGTGTTCACCAGTTCCACAAGGTTGAACAGTTCGTTTACTCTCTACCTGAAGAGAGCAAGGGGATACATGAAGAAATAATCAAAAATGCAGAGGATATCTTTCAAGGGCTAGGTTTACCTTATAGAATAATTAATATCGCTTCAGGAGACCTCGGCGCATGTGCCGTAAAGAAATATGACCTTGAAGTATGGATGCCTGCGCAAGGAAAGTTCCGTGAAATGGTAAGTGCTAGCAACTGTACTGACTGGCAAGCATATAGGCTAAAAATACGGCTTATACGTAGGAAGGGCATGGAAAGGTCTTATGTACATACCTTAAACAGTACAGCAATAGCATCAACTAGAACTATTACAGCTATATTAGAGAACTACCAAAATAAAGATGGAACTATTACTATACCTCAGGTCCTCAGGAAATATCTGGAGGCATATAAAGCCGCTCCTAAAGATTATATTCATCCCGCTAAAAAAATCACTTCACCTAAGGTAAAAAAGAAAACAACAGGCTAAGCCCTCCCAAATAACCTAGAGAACACCCCCTTCTTTCTTACCAGGGTCTTATCATCTATTCCGTTCATTCTATTGAATACTAAAGCTCGGGCCATATTATCACTCATACCTAAATATTTGGAAGCCGTATTCCATAGCAAGACAAGTTCTTCATGTGAGGCATAGTCAACAGGTAAACCTTGCCTTCCAGTGTCTTCCCATCTACAATATAAATTGTCTATCATTTGCACCACAGCAGGATCAGAATAGAATGCTGATTTAACCCACTTTCTCGGGTCTTGATCCAAAAATATAGTGAGCTTTTCCTTCAGCTTCTCGTCACTCATCGTAACCTACCTTCTACTATCACGTTACTCCTTTCTCCATGAACGTTTTTATTTTATCATCTGCATAGTGGTGAGCTTCATTTAATATGATATTAACCTCCTTTTCTTTATCCAGTGTAGTAAATGATAAATCAGTGGATTCCAAGGTTTCTACAGGAGCAGATGTCTCTATATGTATGGAAGCAATTAAATCCTCTATCTCTGAGAGGGAAACTATTAGATCCTGTTCAATACCACTAAATTCGCTATGTGCCCTGTTAAATACCTCCTTAACCAACTCTAAGTCTCTACTGGACATTAAACCAGTGATCAACAGTGTTTCCGCCCGGGTTATCATCCATTCCAAAACATAGTCAATATAGTATAGTGTTCTAAGCATGTTTAACAGAATACCTTTCTCTTCTCTTGTAGTTCTTTTCGAGTGAAGCCTTCGTTCTAACCTGTTTATATGCAGTCTTATTTTCATCTGCGTCTTCCTTATTGCTGAAATAGCATTGTATAACTTTCTCTGGCTATTTTTATCCACTACCGCTCCCTCTAACGCGGTCTATAAAATTATTATATAGAAACCATAAAATCTTCGAATCACCCTAGCATTTGGTAAAAATTAGGATTTAAGAATATAATTCTATGTAACTTCATCCTGTCCACTTATAAAGTATTATCATCACAGCAGTCGCTTGTGTATGGTCAGGTGTTACATATGGGCATCCAACAAAAACTTTTTCCGGAGCGAAACCCATGACTGTAGCTGGTTTTGGAACTGGTACAAATCCTTGTCCTCCCAATCCTGAACCCATCGCTCGTACTATGAACTGAACGCCAGTCACATTACTGAATAATGGATCATTACATCCTATCCTATGATCTAAAAGGTTGTAGGCTCCATCAATCATCAACTGGTATATCAAGGTATTCCTTACTTTATCAACTACTGATACTGGAACCCCTACCAGGCCTGGGAAGTTCTTCCACGCGTAATATACACTACTATAGTTAGTATCAAAAGGTGTAAGCCTTGGATCAATGTTCACTCTTCTACCTATTCTTAGCATTTGGAAGCTCTTAGCCCAATCCGCCTGTCCTTGACTTATCACATAATAACCCTTCTGTCTATAAATAGCCTCTTCAATATCCGATGAAGGCATATTATAAGCTGGCATCACAATCAAAGTATTATTATTTTTGAAGAAGTAGAATACTTCATATGCAAGTATATATGTTTCATTAGGCTTGGCGCCAAGTTGCCTGAGAAGCGCTGATGCTTCACCGTCAGTACCTGTCATTATTCTAGCCAATAACATAATCTGTGTGGAGTTCAACGTAGCACCGTCCGCAACAGTCCTTCTTCCCGTGTTAACTGTTATCCAATATCCATAATCCCACCATGCTACTATTAGAGCATCCTTAGGGGTCGACTGGTTTATGTATTGTAATGCTTCCTTCCATGCATTATTTATAGGTACAACTACTGTATTGTTTATTTTGAAAGGTGAAAGACCTGATGTTTCTATTTGCGGAGCATGGAATTTAGCCATTGTAAGTGAGTCAGAGAACTGTAATAGAGCCCCTGAAACTACTATTATAACAAGAGTTCCAGCTATTATCACGGGAAGAGGATCTAGTGAAGCAGAGCTCTTTTTGAGGTTCAGTTTACCTAGAGATCCTCCTTCAGACAGGAATGCGAACTTAACGATGTCCCCAACAAATATTCCTGCTGCTATAGAAGATATTGTTGCCGACATCTGCGTTAGATAGGATAAATTCATGTTTCCATATAGTAATAGTATAACTGCCAGGAAAATGGTAGCTGTTACCGGGTTCTGCTTCTTCTTTGCCATTATCAGGTAAAGCTCGTAGAAAACACCAATAACCGCCACTATTAGCGCTATCCCATACTGATTCACTATATAGTTAATACTAGCACCCTGATTCTCTTGGACAGATGTTAATAGCGGTGAAAGTTTATTGACACCTAGTGCTGCCAGAATTCTCCCTCCCACTGGTAAATACCCAGAGAAAACTGCTACTCCTCCGACCAATATTACTGCTGACAAAACTACTAGGTAGTGCTCAATAGTGTATCCCTTCTTGTACAACCAGTACGCTATATAATAGAGGATAATAGATAGTGTGACGACAGCTCCCACTCCTTTAACGAAATAGAATAATCCTACCTTAGGGTATATTGAGGCTATTATACCGTATGTTAAATAGCTTGCTAGAAGAGCTTTGAATTTCCATTCCTCCATTTGCCTCCTAACAATTGGTGTAACAATTACTATTAACGCGAATAACGCTGTAATGAAATGTACACCGCCCCATATCCATCCTATGCTACCACCAAAGACGCCAGCTAATATACCGTATGTTATGCTTCTCTTCTCGTTTTTTGCCTCGAACATCATATGAGCAAATAATAAGAATAAGAGTAGGTTCGGTATCGCTATACCGGTTTTCTCAACGAACCCGACTATAGTTCTAGTAATTGCACCAGGTAGCATTGCAAAGAGCATTGCTGACACTAGACCGCCCAACATGCTATTTGTAAGCCTATATACTAGGTAGAATCCTATCACTACTGCTGTAGTTCCAGCTAAAACTGGCATTAGAGCTACCCAGCCTTTGAGAGACAAGCCTAAAGCAACTGCTATAGGGTAGGTTGCCGCGGCAAACCATGACACGCCTATGTACTCAGTGCTTAGAAAGTTCCTCCCCCAAGGCCACCAGAACTCGGTTACATGTTCTAGTCCCTTAAATGCAAACAGTCCATGTTGATGGAAATATTCTGATATCCAGTATGCTATCCAAGGGTCGTTGGCATCTAGTTCCAGTCCATACTTAGTCGCGGGTAAATATCTAACATAGAATGCTAGTATTGTTACAACTGTTAAAGTTAAAACTGTTAGAATTTTCCTATAGCCAACTATGACATCTAGAATTTTAATAGAGATACTGCCCATTTCGTGTGAGCCTTTACTCTTCTTTTTTCTGGCTTTAGACTTTCTGTCCCTAGAAGACTTCGCCATTTAGGACTACCCCTTCAACCCATCAACTTGAATGTATTACCGCAGATGTTTAAACCTTTGCTTAATTCTCCAACTAACCGCGTCAATAAGCTTTACTGTCTCCTCGATAGATTCAGTTCTCTTTGGATAAAGGTTAAATGAAATAGGAGTAACTGCTATGTTCCCTTCTTTAATTACAACATACACGTCCGTTCCTTCTTCAGGTTCAACAGGTTTACCATACAACCAGTAGTACTTCTTACCCCTAGGATCTCCCCTTTCCTCCATATATTCTAAGAATCTCATTCTAGCAGGTCGAGCCAGTTTTATTTCCGTCTCCAAAGTCACTTCACATGGAAAATTAATGTTCAATACATCAACTCCCACAGGTAATCCGTTTTTAATTACACGCCATGAAAATTCTCTGACAACCTTGCGTATAATAGATACATATATATCATCTTCAAAAGCTTCATGGTTATCCACGGCAGCCGAGAATGCTATAGATGGAATACCAAGTAAACCCGCTTGTGCAGCAACCCCGATTGTTCCACTAGATAAAATTACCTGTACACTAGTATTGTCTCCGATGTTAACTCCAGATACCGCTAAATCTATTTTATTTGTTAAAACATTCGAAGCTAGATGAATAACATCACTAGGTGTACCATTTATTGCATATACATTAACCCCCCATACGTGCATCTCTTCGATTCTCAAAGGTTTATGAAGTGTTAATCCCAACCCACTCGAGCTTTTCGGAGTTTCTGGGGCAATAACATAAGTCTCACCTAGATCGTTCACAGCTTCGTACAATACCTTCAGTCCAGGTGAGTAGACCCCATCATCGTTTGATACAAGTATAACAGGCTTATTCATTGTTATTCACTTCACTCTACGGATAGTAATTTAACCTACTATAAAATATGAATCCATCAAGGTGAAATCCTATGGCGGATAGAGTTAAAGTAGTTATAATGGGTGCTGGTGGAAGAGATTTCCACAACTATAACTTGTATTTTCGTGACAACCCCAAGTATGAGGTTGTGGCATTCACTGCAGCCCAAATACCAGGAATAATTGGCAGGCGATATCCTGCAACACTGGCAGGCAAACTATACCCTTCTGGGATACCTATACTACCAGAAGATGACCTGGAGGATATAGTAAAGAAAAACAGTGTAGACCTTGTGGTCCTAGCGTACAGTGATCTCTTATACAAAGACGTTGGGGAGAAAATAAGCAGAGCACTGGCAAGTGGAGCGTCTTTCAAAATACTAGGGCCTAGAGACACTATGATTCCCAGCTCCAAACCAGTAATAGCTGTAACAGCCATCAGAACTGGTGCTGGTAAAAGTACTGTTTCAAAAGCCATAGTCGAGTACTTGACAAGCAAAGGCTATAAGACCGCAGTAATAAGACACCCTATGGCCTATGGAGACTTGGAAAGAATGACTGTTCAAAAATTCTTAACAGAAGAAGACTTAGAGAAATACAATGTAACAGTAGAGGAAAGAGAAGAATACGAGCAATACATACGTATGGGCCAAACAGTATACGCAGGAGTTGACTATGGGAAAATACTAGAGCTTGCTGAAAGAGAAGCTGATATAATTCACTGGGATGGAGGCAACAATGACTGGCCGTTTTATCAGCCAGATAAACTAATAGTCGTAACAGATGCTATGAGACCCGGGCACGAATTAGAAAGCTTCCCTGGAGAAGTAAACTTCAGGATAGCTGATCATATCGTAATAAACAAAGCTGATCAAGCAAAGCCTGAAGCTCTCTCCATGATAAAGGAGAACGCTAAGAAAGCTAATCCTAATGCAACGATAACCGTTGCAAAAAGCGTTGTAGAACTAGATGCTCCAGAACTAGTCGAAGGAAAACAAGTAATAGTAGTTGAAGACTCCCCCACAGTAACTCATGGAGGATTACCATATGCAGCAGGATATGTAGCGGCAAAGAAGTATGGGGCAAAAGAAATAGTAGATCCTAGGCCTTATGCTGTAGGTGTAATAAAGAAGATGTACGGGAAATATACCCACATGGGACCCGTATTACCAAGCACCGGATATTCTCCCGAGCAACTTAGAGATCTAGAAGAAACGATAAGGAAAACGCCCGCAGACACTGTTATACTAGGAACGCCCGCAGACATTACTAGGTTAATCAACATAGACAAGACTACTGTGAAAGTAACATATCGCATAGAAGTTGTTGAGGGACCTACAATAAAGGATATCGTAGAAGACTTCCTTTCTCAAACAAAAAGCAAACTTGGCTTTTAGTGACTGATAAACATCTTTTAACTCTTTTTACCAGTACTTTTATAACAGTTAGACCTTAGGGTGTATTAATTTGAGTTTTACAAAAGACGCATCTCCTTACCAAAGGAAGACAGATGTAAAACATACTAGAATAGCAAACTTACTTGAGATAAAACCCGAATCTGAGTGCCCTTTTTTCGAAGTGCATGAAGAAGGAGACGGTTATATAGCTATATGTAGAGTTCAGGGAAGAGCTCTTACTAGGCATGAAGCGAGATTATGCGAGGAGTACTGGGAGAAATGCCCCTTCAAGCGGTACGGAGATTTTCTAAAGGATTTATTTACCTGAAATCGCCGAGATCATTATTCTCTTACTTAGCAATTTCTGGAAGCTTTACGCAACACTCTGAATTTATTTCTTTCAGACTATCTATGAACTGGTAAATATAAGCCCGTAGCAGCAAGGCAGGCTCATCATAAGATAAATCTATATATATATGCCTCGTTTTTTCTAGTAATAATATAGAATCACTGCAAATCAGTTTATTATTATTACTTTTGATAGTAATAGTAAACTTGTTAACCTCTTGCATAATATTGTTTACTATGTCAATGTATCTAAGGATTTTTAGTTTCCCCTCCTCGGAAAGTCGTCCGCTGTTCAATAAAACCGAGTACCTCATAAGAAGATCTACAAGCATTTTCTTTATTACACTAATTTTGTTTTTCTGTAGGCCTGTAATACACATATAGATACCCCCGCGACTTTGGGGAAAGCGATGTCTTTATTCCTGTAAAGGCTTATTTAAGAGGTTAGTCCAAGATATTTTTGAGACAAAAAGTTTATCCATATCGGCATACACCTCTATAAGCACAGTATCCTATAGCGTAAGTAGGTGTTAAGGTATGGAGTTCAGAAATAATGTGGAACAAGAGGATATAAACCTCTCAATTTTATATGAAGATACAGATTTGGTTGTTATGACTGCTCCCAATGAAGACGAGCTACGTGACATTCTTTTGAGGCTCCTAAAAGAAGGCCCACAAACGATCCGTCAGTTGCATTCCTATTTATCAGGCCTAGCTAGCGAGGATAAGATCAGAAGAGCCTTGAACACTCTTATTGAAGAGAGGAAAGTCGACTATGACAAACAAGGTAGATATTTTCTTGCTGAATATATTGATGAAGAAGACTTCAAAGGTTCCATGTACCTAGAAGAGGTAGGTGGTACCTCAAATCTATATGACTAGCCATGGATTAACTAGATCTTGGAAATCCGCAGGTAGCGGTTTCTTTTTCTCAACATAGTGTTGATATGCTTTCTCTAGGTATTCTATAAATATAGGGCAGTTATCGAAACGCCCATCTCTATCACATTTCCCCTCGGTACCTTTGAGAGTAAGCATAAGAAAGCATGCTTGAGTTTTCTTGTCATAGTATGGGCATAGTCTGTGTTTTCTTTTTGCATTATTTAGCATCTTATTAACCCATCTATTCTTGGCGTCTAGCTCTTTTTCCCCAGTTTCCCCTGAAATCATAGAATCGAAATCGTTAATTTTTGGCAAAAATTCAACACCTCCTGAGATCCTTCTAAGATATAATCATATAGGCCAAAAGGACTAAATAATTGATTAAACGTATCACTAACCCTTTTAAACTACCAACGGTATAAATATACAGAAGGTGGTCAACCCACTATTTCTGTAATAAATCACCTAGAACGAGGTGGCCATGTTGGCCAAGGATTTTAATACTTCGGAACTAGTCGACATCATAGCCTCCGCAGGATTAATTGAAGACTTCATTAAATGGTACCGGGAAAGGTTCGATTCCATGGAAGTCCCCTCTACAAAGTCTCTACCGCCATATATACTGATCGAATATGCCAAACTGAGGAAACTTATCCCTTCGAATGATCCAATAGAAGAGAACCTCAAAAACAGTGACGATATTATAAAATATGAACCCCTAGAAGTTAAACCTCGAATAACCCCTAAAAACCGGAAATATTGAGTAGTTCAATAATATTTGTTTAAAATCTCTAAAGTGGAGTGAAGAATAATAATATGCTAACCGTGAATATTACTCCCCACTTTAGAGGGCTTATTTTCACCATCTTCCATCCGTCAAGAGGAGGGATAGGAAGTAAATTAAACACTGCAAGCCACACATTAATAACTAGAAATCCCTGTAGGAAAACCGAGTGAATTCCTGCGTAATAAATCGCTATCGCGACTATTGCTAGAACAATATTAGTTAGTGGGCCCCAGCTGGATATCTCGAATTCCCCTTCACTACTGACCCTGCTGAAACATATTAAACTAGTAAATCCAGGTATCAATAGTTTGATTGGAGAAAAACCTGATGCAATTGTCACTAAAACACCCCACGCAGTAGTCACATACATTGATAGACACCCATTTCTTCTTCCTGCGTATTTATGAGCAGACTCGTGAATAACCATCCCTACTATAAGACCCATTAAAAGACCATCATTGTAAAGATTTAGATAAGTCCCCATTCTGAACATATTGATTCCTAGGAATGCAAAAGCTATAGAGAATATTCCCAGGAACCAAGACCCTGGCTCACTGTATATTTTATTTATTATACTCCTCTTCGAGCTCTTGGAATAGTCTACTTCATAGTATGTTTCATTCAACAGATATCACCCTCTCCTCCATATAACCAACTATAACCCTTCTATAACCCTTGAATTTATCATCAATCTCTGGATATCCTGTGTCGACTCTCATTTTTTTAATATTCTGCATCTTACATTCACTCGCGATAATAAATAAGTTCCCCGGGTCAAGTTTTTCTAAGATCTTCCTTCCAAATTGATGATTCCCTCTACCGAATAAGACACCTTGGCCTCCTATAGGTGTAATTATTATCGAGTAATCTTCATAGGAACTTACCATTCTTAATAGTTGCTGGTAACTTAAATTCAGTCCAACTATTCCACCACTATAGATAGCGTCTACTCCAAGCAGAGTATAAGGTAAATGAAGATACTCGTGAATATACTTCACTGTCCTACCAGGACCTGTAAGGAATAATGCGTCGGGTTTCATTCCCATTATCTCAACGATATATTCTACCGCCCCTTCTAAACCACTATAACAGCTCAGAGTTTTTGATGGCTGTATTAACCCGTCAGAATATACTACAGGAAGATAGCCGAAGACCTTAAACCTTGTATTTTCCAAGGAGACCCAGTCGACTACTTCCCTTAAGTCCATCTTAACAGTGCTAGAGCTCTTCACGAACTCGCTTAGAACCTCTGCAGCATCTCTAGGTGTATATGCAAAGACTGCGCTGTAAACCTTAACTCCGGCAGGTATCCCTAGTACCGGAATGCTTTTTTCTCCCACCGCTTTGAGAATATCCCTAGCAGTTCCATCACCTCCTACAAAGGCTAGTAAATCTACACCTCTCTTAAGCATCTCTCTAACAGCACGGATAGTATGATTTCTTGTCGAAGGGAAAGAATTTAACCTTATAGATGAGATCCTCCGTAAAATAATATTATCACATTTGCCAAGAGCATATTGAGCAATACTATAACCCATATATCTAGGAGGCGTTATTATCTCTATATACCTGGATCCTCCGCATTCCAGTAAAGTGAAACTCCTCAGAAAAGAGAGGGCTTTTCTATAGGAAATGGGAACTCCCCCTCTTTTAACTGCTTCCATGAAAAACCCGTCAGTACCTCTTAATCCAACAAGTCCCCCTGTTCCTGATATAGGGTTAATTAGAAATCCTATTCTCACCAGGTATCCCTATATAATTAATAATCAACCATGCTAATCCTATATACTTCATGTAGAGAGTTCATGTGTGGTGCAAATTCCATTGAAACGAAGAGCGATGATTTTCGGGAGATTCCAACCATTACACAACGGCCATCTAGAACTGATTAAATGGGCTTTAAAACTGGGATACAATGAAGTTGTCCTCCTTATCGGAATGGCTTCCGAGAATTATACTCCGAGAAACCCGTTTACAGCTGGAGAAAGACTTGAAATGATACGTATAGCTGCAGAAACCACTGACATAGGATTAGAAAGAATCGTTACATCAGCTGTTCCCACACTTGAGACGAACATAGGGTGTACCTACTATGTACTCAGCTATGTGCCTAAAATAGACGCTATAATAACAAGGAACCCTATAATAACAAGAATATTCAAAGACGCTGGCTATAAGGTAGAGTATCCCCCGCTTTTCAATAGACAAGAGTATCGGGGGACATATATACGGGAATTGATAGCAAAAGGTAACTTACTATGGAAAAAACTAGTACCGCCTGGAATACCTGAATATATAGAGGAGATTGGGGGAGTCCAGAGGATAAGAGAGATAACAATGGAAGACTAATCATTACTTAGTCTTAAACCGTAAAACTCCAGCCAAACCATTAAATGTCATCTTTAACCATTCTGCCTCAGGAATGCTCTTAGGTATAATCACAGGCTTAGTACTCATGCTATTAGCCTTCTCAACCAGTGAATCAATATCCTCCCTCTCTTCGTGAATTAATAGATATTTAAGCATGCCATTATTCAATGCCACTATAACTTCTTTTTCTCCATAAACAGCCATACCAGTATCTTTAGCTAGATGGAGTTTAAATTCCTCTAGAGCGTTGATCGCGTCTCTATATCTCTGCGTCTCTATAACACCTTCCGCTTTCAAAACAGTCTCCTTTAACCCTTGAATGCCCTGATATGCAACATCAATCAATTGCTTTGATATCAGCTTCCTTAAACGATAGTCAAGATTACCAGTCTCCAAAAAGTCTGCCTTAGCATATCCTGGCCCAGCAATAATCAATCCCTTAAGTCTTCCCTGGTCAAGATATGGGAGGAAATACTTGTTAGCCCTCTCAGCTACCCGTTTAAAGAACTCAGAGACCATTTGTTCGATAATCCTATCATATCTCCTCTGACTTTGGCCTCCCATCTTATGTTTCCCTGGAATATAGTCAGAGACCTCCTCTATAACCTCCAAACTAGACCCTTGAAGTATACCTAGAGTTGCTTCATCTCTTTCAACTATAATGATACCTATAACATCTTTCTCCTCTAGCATATCCTCTAGAAACTCTAAGTGGAATTCTTTATCTGTCCTATAGAAGTATACTGGAACCTTGCCCGGTGGAGAGAACACGTAACAGATAAAATCACCTGTCTCCATGTTTTCTCCGCAAAAGAGCGCCAGCCCGTTAGGTGGTACCTTAGGTATCTTCGACAAACGATCCATGGCAGCAGACAATGCTCGTTGAACCGCATCACGTGTTCTCTTAAGCTTAATATTATCAGTTATCGACAACTCTTGTCTAAGCATGTTCATTACATCACTTAACGGTCTCCCGGGAGGGATGTAAAGACTTAATAATACTGTTGCTGGTTCTTTCCATTTCTTCAATTCTCTTATAATGTCTTGTAAATCCCTTTTAGTTGCTTGAAGCCTAGTTTCAACCTTCTCCAAACCGCACACCCTATTATTTCAATATCTATAAAACCATGTTTAAAGTTAAGTGAGGTATACCCTGTTTTTTAATTAGAAGGATGAGTGTCATGGCACAAATAGTATCAATATCAGAAGACACTTGCTTACCAGCCGCTGTCAAGAAACTTGCTAATCAAATACTAGCCAAAGATGGGCTCTTAGTATACCCTACAGATACTCTGTACGGTCTTGGAACGAGAATCACTAGCACAGGGCTAAGGAATGTATTTACAGTTAAGCTACGTCCTGGAAATACGAAACCTCCCATATTGATAAGCGAAACACATATAGCCCTCAAACTAGTTGAACCTAGCGATCTCCTTTGGGATTTAGCAGTAAAATACTGGCCCGGCCCATTGACTATAGTTGCAAAAGCATCTGAAAATGCGCCTGATCCCTTAAAAGATTGGGGTTATATCGGAGTCCGTCTACCTGATAGTTGTATTGCAAGAGAACTCGCCAGGCTTGCCGGCGGCTATATTATAGGTACATCAGCAAATGTTTCCGGTAGTCCTACTCCTTCTACAGTAAGGAAGATATATGAAATCTTTAGAGATACCATAGAACTATATATAGATGCGGGTCCAAGATTCGGCCCTGCTTCGACAGTAGTTATGATAGAAGATAACACTCTTAAAATCCTCAGAAAAGGAGTATTATTACCGTAATACCAAGCCATCCTTATTACAATGACATAAAAACACTAAACATTTCTATGGGTGCACAACTACTTGATCGAAATAACCGTATATAAAGGCTTAGACTCAAACAGCACTATTACATGGAGGTTAGTTAAGGATCTAATCATCACAATTAGCAAAGAATACGAGTTGGATATAAAACTAGATGTCATAGAGGTCCCAACAATTGAGTATAACAGGCTTCCAAAAGTAGCTGTAAATGGTGAAATCTTAGTAGAAGGCAGAATACCTGGGGTTGATGAACTGATTAATGCCATCTTTGACGTAATAAAGGGGAAAAGTGTACTTGGCCCGGCAGGATTCCCGTTACCTGCACCAGAAACAATGGCTGATATATAAGGCTACTTCCAGCTACTTAATGAAAACCGAAAGTATAGCCTTTTGTGCGTGAAGCCTATTCTCAGCCTGATCCCATACAATACTCATTGGCCCATCAATTACGTCGTCAGTAACCTCTTCACCTCTATGGGCTGGAAGACAATGCATGAATAAAGCTCTAGAAGCATGCCTCATTAGAGAAGCATTAACCTGATAGTTTCTCAAGATAGCCTCTTTCTCTTCAGCCTTTTCCTCTTGTCCCATACTAACCCAAACATCAGTATAGACCACATCAGCTCCTCTCACCGCCTCAACAGGATCCTCAATAACATCAATGAATCCGCCAGTCTCTTCAGCAGTAGAGAGAGAATATCCTAGGAGTTCCCTATTTGGATAAAGCTCCTTCGGAGATGCTATCATTAATACCATGCCAAGCTTAGATGCTGCTATCATAAGACTATTTAATACATTATCAGTTCCATCACCTACAAACGTGATCTTAACGCCCTTCAGTCTCCCAAGTTTCTCGTATATAGTCATTAGATCAGCCATTATCTGAGCCGGATGCGAGAGATCACTCAAAGCATTAATTACGGGTGAATCAGAATAGGCTGCCAGTTCTTCAAGGTCTTTATGGGAATTCACTCTTGCTACAATACCATCTAGATACCTTGACAATACCCTGGCAGTATCAGCTATCGTCTCTCCCCGTCCTAACTGAAGTTCATTCCAGCCTAGATAGAGTGGATGGGCACCTAATTGATAAGCAGCAATGTCGAAGCTTATCCTAGTCCTAGTACTAGGCTTCTGGAACAAGAGACCTATACTTCTACCTTCAAGCACCCTAAGCTTCCTCTCGCCCATATAAGATCTTCTCTTAAGGTCTAATCCCAGCTGTATTAACTGAAAGATCTCTTCTCCCTGGAAATCCCTCAAACATAGGAAGTCTTTGCCTTCCAAGTCATATAATGACATAGTCTACACCCGCATTTGTATGTGGACCTGCTTGCATTTATTAACACTCTACCAAGCAATTCCTCCACGGTGGAAGATATTGTCATATGCTAGAAAAATGGCTGATAGATCTGTCAAGGAAGCTTTATTCCAACAAGTGGAAGAGAATATCCCCATAGATGACGTGGTTGAATGGTTATATGAGGACTTCGGAGTGCATGCTGGACGGAAAAAATGGAGTAACCTAAAAAGAGCAACCCTGAAATCAACGGATATCAAACCGCAAGATATGGCCATACTATTAATGGACCATGATATACAACCAAATGAAGGGGCTTGGGATGTCCAGCCTAGAAGAGGTCTGTCAACTAATCCGAAACCTAGCCAAGATAGCTGAACCTCGGAGAAACATTTACCCAGGCTTTAATAAGGCACACGTCTTCCTAGCCATAACATGGGTCTCGCAGTCTCCTAAAAGCAGGCTTTTCCTAGAGAAAAATCTAGATATCGGCGAAGCATCTGTTAAAACACTGATCAAACGGTTAAAAGAGGAAGGTTTGATCGAAACTAGCAAACACTCAGGGTCCATGGTAACAGAGAAAGGAATGCGAATTGCCACGAAGCTAGTGTCCCAAATAAGAATATACAGGGCTACCTGTAATCCAACTAGTGAGAATGATCTCCTAACACTTATACCAAGTATACCTCCTCCAAAAGAAATGGTAGAAGTCTATGTTGTAAGAGACTATCTAGTTAGATCAGGATGTAATATATCCCTTATAGGAGGTTACACTCCAAAGAAACTGTACGCCCCTGGTGTAGACATACGTTATCTTAATAGTATCAGAAAATGTATTGAGGAATCATCTAATCTAGGACTATATAATGATCAAGGAGTTTTTGTGTTTTTCCCGAGGGATAGCCTCTCTAAGTGCCTAGACGGAATATTTTCATTCTTCTTGTCTTTATGTTAACTCAAAAATGTTAACCGGGGAGTTAACAAACTATTAGTTTAAAAGTATAACCTACTACTTCCAAAGAGCTCTAATTATTGTAAGATGAAATAATTATAAAAAGTGTAATACATCAAGTATTATTGTAAGATGAAATTTGATCATTATACAAAAACCTGTCGTAATACTCATATAAAGGCATATATCAGATTATATTGATAGTTACGATAATATCTACTGAGGTAGATGTAGTGGATTATGCTATAGTAGAATTCTCTTTTCTGCACATATCCTCTATGTATGCCTTTACTCTACGGGTAAATCCTACTCGGATGCCTAGCCTACGATCATTATATATATAAACGATCTGCTTTGTTTGCAAATCCCTTGTAACCTTGAGGATAAACGGTAGTTCTGCATGAAGCTTTTCCTGGATTTGATCTAGATACATATATGATGATCCCCAATTGGCTAAGTTGTCTACTAATATTTGAAGCACTTCTAGTTCTTCTTCATTTAACCTCTGTTTTAGTATGTTAAATACGCATTGAGGGTCAATGTTTCCTAATTGTACCCGAATTTTTTGTGGTTTATTGTCTGATTGTTTGGTTTGATTAACAATGAATGACAACAATTCACTTGTTTCCTGGGATCTTAAAGGTTTTTTCTTGTGGTTTTTTGTCTGATGTTTATTTTCTCCTAGAAGCTGTTTGGCTATAGCTACATACTCACTGAATCTAGTTGCAAGGGTTCTTTCCACAATGCTTTTAGCATAGTCTTCCCCCTTTGGAGTCAGATACCACAAACCGTTACTATATTCTAGGTATCCTCTAGTTCTCCAGTACGATAGGTAGCTTGATACGTATTTTGTTTCAACCCCAACAACCTGAGCGATCTCAGCAGCTCTCATGGGTTTGGATAGTAGGAGGACTAGTGCAGCTTCTATAATTTTGCTCCTAGGACCTCCCCGGGTCTTTGTTGACTTAGCTACCTCTTCTGCAATGTATTCAAGCAAATTCCTGTAGTCGTTCACATCTACCCCTTGAAGTATATTGGATTTGAGACAAGAATATGAGGATCTTCTCGGTATTACTTTGTCTTTTATTGTCTTCGTTAACTCCCCAGTTAATCTTCAGGGTAACCATTTATCTAGTCTGGATTGTAGGCATGCCTTTCTGATAAGATAGCTTTCCTTAACTAGTTTCTTAACATCATATCTAACATATTTGTTTAAGGCTTCTATAAGTTCTTGTATAGTTCTTGGTTTGTTAACTGGAGGGTGAACAAGCGCTTTTCTCACAGTCTCACGGATTTGCCAGTTACCAACAGGAGCATAGTATGAGGGGAATACTTCTCTTATAATCAAAACAGCAGCTTGGCGATGAAGACTGTATAGTTTCTCTACTACTGATAATCTAGCAGCCAGATAGCCTCCATCAATTTTATCAAATTTACCTCTATGATCTTCTTGGACCTTAACTATGGCTGGCTTATCATAGCTTGGAACCCATGGCGTTGAGGGGTACCATATTTCTATCCATTCCGCTTCATATAATTCTGGTAGGAAAATAATCGTATAGGAGTTTCCAATGTAATATCTATAGTATAGCTGGGCTTCATTGATAATGGAATATGATCTTATTTCACGTATCATTCTATCGGCTATGATAGAGTCTACGGCAGTTATTCCCCATCTAGTAGGAACTATTTTCCTATTCCTCAATGTACCGGTCATTCCTAGAGTGAATGCCTTGATAATATTGTAAATATTGATGCCATGCCTATATAGATACCAAACTGCTTTACTGGATTTTATGTCGTCTGTAAGAATCTTCTCGATAGGCTTTGGAATACAGGGGTTTTCTTCAATAGTAACCTTTCTTGCCGGAGATGCTGGACCCATGGGTTTAGTTGTTCCGTTAAATACAAGGGAAGGCTTGGGTTTTCTCTCTAATATGACCTCCGAGGATACAGGTTTAATAGAGACAGCTGCTAGGGAGAGCTCTTTGTTATACAATTCCCAAGGATGTATTGCTTCTATCCTAATAATGCCTGATATGGTTTGAGATCGTAAAGCGATTATTCTTCGCAGTGAGTACTCTTTATTAGCCCATGTTAGGGGGTCATCGTGGATGGATGGATTAGTGGATCCCGGAGTAGTTGTATAGTAAAGTCTTACATATGGGTAACCGTGTTCTCCTACTAGCACTGATGGCGGGGTAGGTGCCTCCACATCGTTGTCTTTAATTAACTGAACTCCATGAACCTGCCATTTATATCTCTCTAGAAGCGGGCAGTATGGGAGGCCGCAAAGCCGTTTATACCCCTTGCATTTAGCGCATAATGAGGGGTTTATCCTAGTCACCCCTAGTCCTCTATTAGTTTAAGTGACTTAGATTCGAGTTCGCTATATATTTTATCTTCAGTTTCATCTGTTAATATATAGAACTTTACTAGTAATTCATCTCCCTCTTTGAGAAGAAACGTGTCTGGGGGTAGAGGTATCCATTTCCTTGATCTATTAACTGCTAGGACTAGTCCGCCCATATCAGATAATGATAGCTCCTCGAGAGGTTTCTCTCCTCCTTCATATCTCACTCTAATAACCGTTTCTCTACTTTCCTCCCCAGCCTCCTCGACTATAAAGTGAACAGCGCCTTCTAGGACTGTTAACGCCAGCAGTTTGGCTGCATCCCCCAAACTCTCAAGGCTTTTAGCTAGAATAGCTATGGCTGGCCCGTATTCGGGCTTGTTTCTGTATTCCTTGTATGATGTAGAGAGCAGGTCAACATACATCTGGTCAATATCCTCTTCCATGTTAACAATTTCTACTGCTGCAGTCTTGTCCATGTTGAATATAGAATGGAATGCAAGATCCATCATGAGAGAGGCTAGATTGTAAGTCTCTAAGGCTTGTTCTGCTAGAGGATCCTCTTCCACGGTCTTTTCTATACTGGTAACTAACCTTAATGTTCCATTATCACCTAGGAATCTTGCTAGATCTTCTATCTCATCAAGGGTACCTCTAACTATGAGTATATCACCTTTTTTAATTACAAATGAGGGATCAGGGGCAATATTGTAGTCATTGTCCCTTCTCACAATTAAAGCATCGATACGTGAAACATTCTCCTCTATATCTGATATGGAGATTTCTTCTCTCACCATTTTCATTGCTTTTATAAGTGCTACAGTTTCTTCTCCACGTAAAAGGGAGTTTTTAACTGCTTGGCTAATACTTAATCCTTGAAGAACTACTCCTGCAATATCTCCTGCAGCATTACTTATTCTATCGAATGCTACTCCGAGATTGGCTAGGGAGACCATGTACTTTGCTTGTGAGGGAGATCTAGCTGCAAGCATTGTTTTATAGAGGAGCTTTCTCCACATTTTATCTATTATTTTCTCTATGTTAGAAACTTCTAGCGCTGCACGTTTATCATTCCATATTAGACTGTAGAAGGATAGGTCTAGTGCTATGCTTGAATAATCTTTGGCTTCCTGCAGTATATCACGTATGGTGTCAGTCTTCAATGTAATTTTCACCGTTTTTGCCAAGTATATACAGGGAAAGGGACACTTCCGCTACTACGGGAAGTTTTCCGGGAACATCTTTTAGGTATGTTTGAACTCCCAGTTTTTTCTCCAAGGGATCAAAACCTGCATCTGAGCCGTCGAAAACGAGAGCTGTCGATGATTCAGAGGTGTTATGTTTTCCTAGAATCTCACCGAGCTCTTGTCCAGTTCCTGTAAACAGTATGGTTAAACTTGGTTTAACAGTCTCAACAAAATCCTCGAGGGTAGGCATGACTAATAGGGATAAACCGTTTTTGTAAGCGTATTTAAACGCGTCAGGTATACCCGTCTGAGCAGCCGCCCCGTAAATCTTAGTGTAAACAATCTCTTTTACCCCCATAGTTGAACCTATTTTAATGAAGTCCATAACGCGGCTCGGACTCGATGTATTGTTCAGTACAAGCATCACGTTTTTAGGTAACACCACTACCACCGATCCGAATGATCATCTCTGATAAGGAGAGTTTAAAGGGTTTGGAATTTGCTCCTCTAGGAAATTAATGGTTTTTAATGCTATTCTAAATGATAGAGGAGGAGGCACTGCTTCTCCGATCTGATTGTATTGAACGTCTTTGCTTCCAAGAAATATATGATAATCTGGGAAACCCATTAGCCTGGCTTGCTCTCGGACAGTTAAAAGTCTGTTCTCATATGGATGTATAAATTGCGAGGATCCTAGAACTGTAGGTGCTATGTGCTTGGGATTCAGCCTAATTAAATTAGGAAGCTTTCTTCCTCCAGCACCTGTATATTTGATTAAGCCTTTACCCCATTTAAGATATTTGAGTTTCTTCAATTTGCTTGGTGATAGGGTAGTGTATTCGTGGTTAGGCGGGTATGGAGAGCTTGGAGGGGGTAGTCCTTGCAGAGCTTCTTCAACCGTTATATGAGGGTTTTTTCCTAGTTCTATTCTTATATTAGATATGAAGACGCGTGTTCTTCTGCTCGGAACACCGTAATCCTCTGCTTTGATAATGTTAAAATACACGTTCTTGTAGCCGTATCTGACGAGTTCTCTCCTTATGGAGTCTTTAATTTCATTTACTAGGATACCTTTAACATTTTCTATGAAGAAGATTTTGGGCTGTACCTCACCTATTATTCGTATAGCGTGAAGGAATAACTGGCCGGAAGGGTCACGATACAGTCTATCAATAGGGTGCTTCTGCCTTTTAGGATTTGCTCCAGTAAACGGTTCACAAGGTGGGCTAGCTATTATTACATCTGTATTGTCACGGCATCCAACGTATTCTAAAATAGTATCGAAGGTTATTTTCTTAATATCTTCTGATAGAACTATGGAATGAGGGAAATTTTCCTTGTATGTTTTAGAAGCAGCTGGGTGATTTTCTACTGCTAATACACTCTTGAACCCAGCTTCTTCGAATCCTCGGGAGAAACCTCCTGCTCCCGAAAACAGGTCAATAAGTCTATAGTTGAGTTTCATCCCGCTTAATTTCCCTCTGAAGGTTCTCAATTATTCTTTTCAATATCTTTAGGTTGATCTCTCTGTCCTCATCCAGTTCAAGTTCTCCACCACATCTAGGACATACAAACTCATACTCAAATGCTTCTGGAAAAGTATATCGTGCACCACATTTAGGGCACACGTAGATTTCATTTTCTTCCTCGAACTGATATCGAGTTTTTAGTTTTCCTAGAACATTCTTTTTGCGGCTTAGTAATATGAGGTTTAGTGTGCTTTTATTGATCCTCCAGAAGAACCTTGTTTCTCCTGTTTTTGTTCTACCACGCTGATAGGTAACAAGTTTGTTTTCCAATAGTAAGAGTAGTATTCTCCTTATTTGGGTTTCTCTCATTCCAGTAATTTGCTCTAACTCTTCATCGCTCAAGCCTTTGGTTTCAGCTTTCTCGTATAATATTCTAAATATAAGAGAAGCTTCTTCAGGCGTTATATTGGCTAGGATGGGCGATCGTTTATAAACTTTCTCCTTGTAGAACAATAATTTTATGAGAACATCTAATTCCTTCAGTATTTCCTTTTCATCAACTTTGTTCTTGCTACTTTTTCCATCCAACACGTTTGCCCCTCGGTGAGGGTATTATTCTCGTTGTCCCTCCACTAAATTCTAGATATAGCTCTCTACCCTTAAATAGCCTGTCGAGAAAAACAGCAAGGGCCGCTATTTCAGAATGAGGCTGGTTTCCTATTGCAACATTATAATCAGCTAACTCATAATAGACGGGATCTACTTTCGATCCTCCTATGATTACCAACTTATCTTTCAGACTTGCTCTAATGCTATCTATGACATCATCAACCTGTAAGCCATACATAGTAAGATGAATAAGTTCTCCACCTTCTTCCCTCCATTTCTTACTGAATTTAACTGGGTTATTAATGCAAGAGAATTCTATTTCTCCACCCCACCGTCTTGCTATGTCAAATAAGTTTAATCGAATATTTCTATCACAAATACCTGATAAATAGAAGCCATCCGCCCCGAATGCTCTAGCTACTAATGCAGCATGAGTTGTTACTCTTTTGTCACGTTCAGGTCGATGATCAAGTTTAAGAATACAAACCCTATAGCTCAGTGACAAGAGCTTCATCCTCTGAAGGATTCTCGGATGAGGATATGAGATTGTGTACAACTTCGATCAGACGCGGTATGTTATAACCTGTTACAGCAGATACTCTAACTATACCTCTTATGTTATATATATCGCTATATAGGTTGCTAGCTACTTCTTCCTCTATCCTACTCACAACATTTTCACGAGCCTTATCTATCTTATTCAAAGCCAGTACTATAGGATTAACATCTGCTTCTATCCTAGAAAGAATCGAGAGGCCTGCATCTAGCTTCTGCATGACTATTTCATAGTTCTCCGAGACATCTAAAACGAAAATTATGAGATCAGAAAACACTGTTTCTTCTAGTGTCGCATGAAAGGCCTCTATAATTTCAGGGGGGATATCTCTTATGAAACCTACTGTGTCTATAAAGACTATTTTCTCTCTCCTGTAGAGAATTGCTTTGTGCTTGGGTTGCAGTGTTGTGAAATATTCTTCTCCTACTGGTTTGGATTCTCCTGTTATTTTATTGAAAAGACTAGTTTTCCCGGCGCTCGCATAGCCAACTATAGATGTGTGAGGAATCCCACTGCGGGTTTTCCTCATATTCCCCCTCCTTTTCTTTATATATTCTAGTTCTCTTCGAAGACGGGATGTTCTACTTTTTATATGCCTGTAGTATCGTTCGACACCGTACATTCCCGGTCCCATGAACCCTGGCATTTCTCCCATTCTTTTACGTCTTACCATTTCTCTAACTAGAGGGGTTATGTGCTTTAGCCTAGCCAGCTCTATTTGAAGCCGAGCTTCCTTTGAACCAGCATGTTGATCGAATATTTCTAGGATGAGGAGTGTTCTGTCCATTACTTCCTTTCCTGTAGTTTTCATAATTCTAGAAACAATAGAAGGCTTAGGGTTACCGAAGAATATTATTATGTCAGCTGCGTTTTCCTCTATATTGTACTCGATCTCATTTAGTTTAATCCTTGATAAATAACGGTCTGATCTAACCGGGATTATAATAGTAGGCTCATATCCAGCTGTTTCAAGTAAACATAAGGTTTCTTCTATATTTTTCTTCTCTTCCCTAGTAATTAGTAGAAGGGCTTTCTTCATCTTTCTTCATCTTTCTTTAATACAGCAATATCTCCCAGTGTTAGAACGGATTTGCCGGGTGTTTTCCCCGTAATCTCTTGCTCTTCCTCGTTATCCACAACAGGCTCAAGTAACCTTATCTTTAATACTCTTTCAAGTCTACGGGCAAGATCTATTGTTGGCATCAACCTGCCAGTTTCTATTTTACCCAAAGTAACCTCTCTTTCCTGTACTCTTCTTGCTAATTCAGCTCTAGTTAACCCTGCCTGCTCTCTAGCATCTCTTATTATTCTAGCATAATCTTCTACTACATCATAATTTTCAACAAGCCTCCTCTTATTAAGCACGCTTATACTCTTCCTAGGCCTAGCCGGTTCTCCTTTATTTTGACCATTCCTCTTGGCTTTTTTAACTAGGCCCTTATCCTTCAAAAGCTTGAGATAACAGGAAGCACAGACTGTGAGTTCCACGCCTTCCACCACTACTTTGTATGCTTTACCGTAGATAGGCCTACCACAGAGCTCACAGGTTTGAAAGCTTTTAACCATGGGCCCTCCTCCGTTAATGGATGAAGTTTATCCGGTGGTATTAAGTTATTAACACCCTATTGATACAGCAGTTATACTTAATCATTAACAGGTCGACCCTTTAATAAAGCTCGAAGGATAAAGAATCCATTGGTGAGCAGTGCTTGTCAATGACTAATGATGATGAAGTAACGATAACTGAAAGTACTATAATTAGGCAGATGAAGGAACTAGAAGCAGAGAATGCTAGTCTCAGATCTCAACTGGAAATATTGATGAGACAAAATGCTAATTTATCAGCTGAACTCCAATACTATAAAAAAGAAGTGGAAAAACTGGTGTCACCTCCTCTCATAGAAGCTATAGTACTAGAAGTTCTTGACGAAGGAGAGAGAGCAGTCGTGAAAAGTACTACAGGCCCTAATTTGGTAGTTAAGATTGACAGCAAAATTGACAGGAAGAGCCTCAAGCCTGGTCTTAGAGTTGCATTAAATCAGCGTGGATCAACGGTTGTTGAAATATTAAATGAACGTGAAGACCCTGTAGCTCAAGCTATGGAAGTAATAGAGCGTCCCTTGGTATCATATAAGGATATTGGAGGTTTGTCCCGGGAGATCCGTTTGATTAAAGAAGTGGTAGAATTGCCCTTGACTAAACCAGAGTTATTTAAGGAACTGGGAATTGAACCACCTAAAGGAATACTACTGTATGGACCTCCCGGGACAGGTAAAACACTTCTAGCTAAAGCAGTAGCTCGAGAATCCAATGCAACGTTTATCCGGGTAGTAGCATCAGAGTTTGTTCAGAAGTTCATTGGAGAAGGAGCAAGAATAGTTCGAGAGGTATTCCGGTTAGCTCGTAAAAAGGTACCTGCGATAATATTCATTGACGAGTTGGATGCTATTGGAGCGAAAAGGCTCGATATAGGGACCAGTGGTGAGCGAGAGGTACAGAGGACGCTAATGCAGCTACTAGCTGAAATGGATGGTTTTAACGAGCTTTATGATGTTAGAATAATAGCAGCAACTAATAGGATAGACATTCTAGATCCAGCTTTACTGAGGCCTGGAAGGTTTGATAGAGTAATAGAGATCCCCTCTCCTAACCTGGATGGTAGAATAGAAATATTTAGGATACACACAAGGAAGATGAAATTGTCTAAAGATGTTGATTATAGGAAACTTGCTGAGATAACAGAAGGATTCACTGGAGCTGATATTAAGGCGGCGTGTACAGAGGCTGGCTATAATGCATTGAGAGCTAATAGGAGGTCTGTTAGGATGAAGGATTTTATAGACGCTATAGACTTTGTTAAAAAGAGTAGTGCATTCGAATCCCGTGGTATCGGAGATGATGATAAGGAACAAGGATTTAGCATACTCTAAACTCTATTCTATTCGGTAGGTATTTATTGTTTTAAGATGCTTATCTAACAGTCTTATTTCTAGGGAAAAGGCATGGTTAAACATGTTCACAGGATTCCAGCAGATGATAATGTACGTGAAGCAATAAGGATAATGATAGAGAGACAATTTGGCGAAAGGCTAGCTGACTATGTAGCTAATATAAGCTCCCTTGAAATACAGTTATCACCTAAAACTGGTAGGATAAGATATGTTTTCGCCGATGGCAAACGAATACTTACACTAAGAGCTAGCGACGGATGGTTTACGGTTTCACTAGATTTTGCTAATGCTATCATTAACTTGTGTGAAGGGAAAAAGCATAAAGTGATCAGCGAAAAAGACGTAGACTTGAAGGGCTCTCTTCTAGTCCCTGGTGTAGTTGATTGCGATGATAACATCCGTCCAGGCAATGAAGTAGTTATTGTTGACGTAGAAGGGAAATTAGTAGGCGTTGGTAAAGCCAGAATGTCTTGTGCTGCTATGAAAACTAGTTTAAAAGGAGAAGCTGTTAGAGTTAGAGTAAAAGCCCGTTAATCTACTTGGAGTATTTTCAGATTTCTAAGTTTACTTATTTTCATGTATATGTAATCATAGCAAGCTATCCTACTCGGATAGTAGATAGTTATGCGGTTAATGTTGTTCTTCAAAGCAAAGGTCTCTACAATCATTGCTGTTTTTCTACATACCTCGTCTTCTACAATGCTTCCAATAGCATGTTGGGAATATGGATAGGATCTGCATAATGCTAGTGGTATCAAACCGAAAAATGGGGTGACTATATAATCTCCCACGCTTCCTATACTTCCACAAAGCTCATATTCCAGTGGATATAGTTTTATTTCTTTAACTCCAGACTTGTGCTGGGTAAATAAGTATTTCAAGTGTCTTACTATTATCGGGTTCCAAAAGTTCTCTGAGCCTAAAAGTCTGTGTCCTTTAGGATTAGCAATAGTGATAGGCGTATGGGCTTCTATTAATCCATGATATTTTCTGAACTTACGGAATATGTCCCATGTAGATTTATGATTTCTAGAGTAGGCAAGCAACAGCTCCCAAAGCCTGCCTTCCTTTATAGCTTGTTTAGTCTCTCTGATGGTTGATGCCAGTACCTGCAAATTATGGAGCGCTAATAACCGAGTTCTTTCATTTATAGGAAGCTCAAGGAGATCTCTGGGTGTAAATTTATTGCAAATATCTGTATTACATGGCATGTAATCTAAGGAGTCTAATTTATAAGCTCCCTTATCTGTCATTATTCTGTTATCTCTAGCATATAGAATATATGATGCTGAATCGAAAGTATCTACTCCTAATGCTGTCATAAATGGTATTATAAGTGGGTGCCCTGCACCAAATAAATGAAGAGGCCTCCCCCAAGGAAGCATTTTTCTCGCAGTATAAACCATGTCCCCAATTATGTCATACTTATATTTTTCGAGGAAAACAGTAGGGCTGCCTATGCTGTACATTCTATAAGGCAATTTCACTGCAGTTCTACAGGATTCTTCTATTAAACCAAGATATCGTCCTCCTTGTATTGGTAGAACCCATATAGTTTTATCTGAAACAGGATCTATAACATCTAAAGCCTTCTGAGCTCGGTGTAAGGTCATGTCTACAGTTTTCATTGCTTCTATGCGATTGGAATTTCCTGTTGGAACATCAAGTATAACTCCGATATCAACATTCAACTGTTTCTGGTAGTTTAGAATAGTTTCTTGATCGACGCCTATGTCCCCGTATTGAAGGAGTTGATATGCACCGGAATCAGTCATAACCACTCCGTTGAAATCCAATAACTTATGTATAGACTCTATCTTAGAACCATATCTCTTATAGATCAAGTATGAATTGGTTATTATTTGATTGAATCCCGCTTTCTTTATATCATCTATACTTAGCTCTTGCCTATGTATATCTATAACCGGAAATAATGTAGGGGTCTCTATTTTACCATGCTTTGTCTCTAATACACCTATTCTACCACCTAGGTCGGTGTATTTTATTTCAAACAATCTTATCGACCTTAATAAAATAACAATGGGTTTATAAGGTAATTAAGAAAGGTTCCCACAGGAACATAATGAAGTTATCTTTTCTTTTTAGACTTCATATAATCTTGGAAGACTGCATGAATACTGTTAACCATAGGGCCGACTCCTTCTACACCTTTCTCAGAAACTGTGATCTTTTTCAGTACAACAACAGAACCTGCTTCTTCTATTACTGTAACATCATAAGGCTTAAGGTTGAGTCTCTTTATCAAGAACTCCTTGAACTCTATAGGGTCAAATAGTTTTTGCTCGACTTCTACTATTTCAGAGACAACCTCTCCTCTGATAATTACTGAAGAAAAGGAATTCCCATCTTTATCTACTGCATCGGTTATGAGTAAGTTGAAATGCGGGTGATCGAATCCTTCCAAGGTTCCTGTATATGATTGCTCGTTGATGAGCCGTATGCTTATCTTTCTACCAAGAAGCGTGTTTAGTTTTGTGACAAGTTTTCTTTGAGCGTCGATTACACTCATCCTAACCACCTGATTACCATTTTGTCAATAAGTATTACGGCTTCCCTTAAATATTGTTTTAAAGGGGAGTTCGAGTATATCGTGAATAAGGGTGGACTAGATGGCTGTTGCTAGAAGCTTTGAGTGTAGGGTATCTAGGGTTGAAAAATCAGAACTTCCGAGAACTAGGATATATAGATGTAAAATAACAGGTTTAAAGAACGCTTATATAACATTTGATATGCTTGAGGATGTTATTTATCTAGGTACTGGAAGAAAGATTAACGTCCTAGTAACTGATGAAAAGCCTGGGGATTTGGAATCATTCCCTTTCTGCGGGAAAGCTAGATTTGTCGATAGAAGCAATGACGGTTCTATGATATACTCTATTGGAGGATTTATGGTGAAAATAATAGAACCTAATGAGGTGCTAGGTAAGGATAGGGTTCCTCAGGAATTTTACATGTGTATAAAAACATAGGAATAGTATGTTTCCTCCCTCTTTAAAATCATGCTTGATTTTCAGGGCACATATTGCATAGAAATTATTCACCGGGAATAATTGGTATAATCATCAGCATTTTACTCATAGTTTACACGATGGAAGGAGAACTGGTGTTTAATAGATTAGTTTTGTTTTGGCTGATGGTAGCATTTTCATTTATTGTCATACTAATCTATAGTATATCCTATAGATTCAAATCATTGAATTTTACTGGAAATGAAAATATTATCGCATTCGATCTTCAAGCAAATGAAGAGGCATGGGAGTGTGTTAGGCGAATATTAAAAGAAAGAATGGCTTCTCCAAATGTTCAGTATTATTATATAGTTTCATCTTCTCCAAATGGTTATTCCTCGGTCACTGTTGTTTTAGGTGGAAGAAGTGACAGGGTTGAGATAGAGAAAGAAGTTATTAGAACGACGTTAAATGCTGCATGTACAGGGTTTAGGGTCTCTGTGCGGAATATTGATTACTCACCGAAAATAGTTTCTTTCCTTGAGAGAATAGTAGGTGTTAGTGCTCCCTTTAATAAGTTAAAAATCTGGGGCTCAAGAGAATTTGACTTTGTTTTGCCTAAGTATTATCCCTATCCTATAAGCAGGGATGATGGTAATGGAGAATTCAATGCATACCAGGAGGAAGCTCTTATCGATATAGGTTACTCGTTGAATAGCAACGAACCCCGTAAAGTTATCTTGACGTATAGTGATATAATTAATAGAATAGGTATTTTTGGTTCTACCGGTACCGGTAAATCTACTACAGCAGCATTAATAATTACAGGCCTTTCATTAAGTCATATTAAACATCGCTTCAAAATAATTGTTATAGACTGGCATTCTGAGTATCCTAGTCTTTTAGGTAGCATGGGATTTAGGAGTTATAGAATAATAGATTTCTCCAGTCGAGACCTTCATTTAGGTGTTTTTTGTTATCCTAGAATGGGTTTCGAAGGTGTAGCTGAACTTTTATCAGAGGCGCTATCTTTAAGTGATCCTCAGGTCGTGTTTCTAACAAAGGTAATTCATGAGCAAAAGCCTACTAGTATAAAAAATCTTATAGAATATTTGGATAACTCTTTTACTGAAGGCTATTGGTCTAGAGAAATAAAACAGGCGGTTCTCCGTAAGTTATACTTTATCCATCAGTCAAAATATGATAAATTATTTACAGCTCCCTGTGGAAATCTCGAACATCTATTAAGGACGTCGCAGGAAAATGTATTGATTTTTGATCTATTTAGAATTAAAAATACGAATCTACGAAGACTTATTGCCTTCACAGTTATATCAAATCTGTATTATATTGCTAGAGAAAAAGAGATGGGCATTATTCTATTATTAGATGAAGCTCAGAGCCTTATTGGGAATTCTCCCTCAAACCTGGTTAATACTATTGTTGTTGAGGGAAGGAAATTCGGTTTAGGATTGATAGTGTCAACACAGAATCCTTCCATGCTTCCCAAGGAAATAACTGCAAATATGAACACCAAAATAGTACATGCTATAAGATCTGGGGTCGATAAAAAAGTTATCCAGGAATCCATGAGTCTTCCACGTGAATATATTCAAATCTTAGACAAGTTAGGGAATGGTGAAGTTCTCTTGCAATCACACTTATATAGAAAACCGATACTAGTTAAGATTGACCCGTTTCTATACTTAAAACAGCAGCAATAGCAGACTCATCATCTAGCCAGTCTATAAATCTTCCTTGCCCGAGGCAAGGTTCTTGACCAATTTTATCTATCAATTTCTTTATGAGCAAGGCCGTTTCTGATACAGTTTTACTAGTAGTGTCTATGGAGAAAACACAATCAAATTGCTCTCTCGCCTCATTATCAATAACTCCTATTAATTCCGCCTCAGCATTCTCAATAACCTTATTTTTAATCCATCCTCTTCTTGCTAATCTCTTGATTATAGTCTTAGGATGAGTTCTTAGAACAAAGACTGCAATAACATCCCTTGCCAGCGAGGAAAATATGCTAGGATAGTGTGTGTCTATTATAATGCATTTACTTTTTTTATGAACTTCCTCTATGTGTTGAATCACTTTTTGAGGACTTGATAAAACCAATGTTTGCCTGCCGGTGGGATCGTTTTTACCTAGTTTCATTTGGTTAACGAGTTGTGATACATCAATGTGTATACACTCTAGTTCCCCTGAGACTAGGGTGGATATACTTGTTTTCCCCGTTCCTGGTGTACCAGTTATTATTATGATCATAATATAAACCCGGTAATTGCTTAGAATTCCCAACTTGTTGTAAAGAATTGGTTAGGTAAGTTAAAAACTTGGGTTTGATAATGGAGTTAAAGAATTTACAGGAGGGATTAAGCTGGTTACTCTTCTTCTTCACCGCTTCCCCTCGGTTTCTTGCTTTCTTCTTCTTTAGTTCTACTAGCAGCGATCACATCGTCTATTCTCGTGACAAGTGTAGATGCTTCAGTAGCTGCTTTCAATGCATTGGCTTTTATTCTAGCGGGCTCTATTATGCCTGTATTGGCAACATCTATGATTTCTCCGGACTTTATGTCTATTCCATAGAACTTCTTTGACGGATCTTCATGGGCTGCCCTCAGTTTCATCAGTGTTTCTATCGGATCAAGACCAGCATTCTCTGCTAGAACTGCTGGGAGTGACTCCACGGCTCTGGCGAAGTATTCAATGGCTAGCTGTTCTTTACCGCCGATCTTAGGAGCTAGCTCCCTGAGCCTCTTAGCTATTTCTATTTCTATTGCACCAGCACCAGCTACTATTTTACCGTCCCTTATGGCGTCTGCTACTGAGCTTAAAGCGTCGTGAATAGCTCTGTGGGCTTCTTCAACCATTCTCTCAAGACCCGCTCTTATAAGTATCGTTACACTCTTGGGGTTCTTTGCATCTTCTACGAATATCATCTTATCGTCCCCGATCTTCTTTTCCTCTACGAGCTCTGCTTCCCCCAGATCCTCCGGTTTCAAGTCTTCTATATTGCTTACTATCCTTGCACCAGTTGCTCTTGCTATCTTTTCTATATCGCTTCTCTTAACTCTTCTTACGGCCATAACGCCCTTCTTGGCTAGGAAGTGCTGTGCAACATCATCAATACCCTTCTGGGTTATAACTACATTTGCACCTGTTGCAGCTATTTTGTCAACCATTTCCTTTAGTATTTTCTCTTCTTCCTCAAAGAACTTATCGAAGAGCGTAGGGTCGTTGATTCTTATCTCAGCATCAATTTCAGGTTTTTCTACCTCTAAAGGAGCGTCAAGCAGTGCTATCTTAGCTTTCTCTACTCTTCTAGGCATGCCAGGATGTACTACTTCTTTATCTATGACTATTCCGTGAATAAGTTCGGTGTCTAGTATTCCTCCTCCATGCTTCTTAATTATCTGTATGTTATCGAGATCAACATACCAGTATCCATCTTCCCCTCTCTTCTCAGCTACTTTCTTGACAGCTTCAAGTGCTATCTTGGCTAGGTGTTCCCTTGCACCGTGAACAGCTTTACTGTTAAGGCTTGTTTTAGCTATGAGAAGTAGTTTTTCATCGTCTTCAAAACCTATTTTCTCAGCTGTTTCGTTGATAGCCTTAACAGCTTCTTCTAGAGCTTTCTTGTACCCGGAAACTATTACAGTAGGGTGAATTCCTTTCTCTAGGAGGAGTTCGCCTTGCTTAAGTAGCTCTCCGGCTAATATAACAGCCGTTTTAGTACCGTCTCCTGCCTCTTCATCTTGGCCCTTTGATATTTGAACTATCATCTTAGCTGCAGGATGCTGTATGTCCATTTTATCAAGTATTGTAGCGCCATCGTTAGTTATAGTTATATCTCCTAGGCTGTCTACAAGCATTTTGTCCATGCCTTTGGGCCCATATGTTGTTTTCAGCATTTCGGAGATCGCTCTAACTGCCATAATGTTTGCTCTTAAAGCATCTTTTCCAGCTGTTCTCTGGGTTCCTTCTTTAAGGATAATTACCGGTATTCCGGTTGGTTCTGTTGCCATATTCTGTCACCCCTTCCTACTTGTGCTTCACGTAAAACCATGTAAAATGGCTTCTATATAAAGTTTTCCCATAATGATAACAGATAACTGCCCTAAGAATCAGACACTAATAAATAAAAACCACATACGTCAATAGGCGGACAATGAGGTGTAGGTGATGGGCAAAGTAAGGCCTACGATAGTTAAGAGGACTGCAAGGAAGCTTCTCTTAAGGTATCCTAGTGTATTTACAGATAATTTTGAGGAGAACAAGAAAATAGTGGATCAGTTAATTGAGTACCAATCCAAGAGAGTTAGAAACAGGGTTGCTGGGTATATAACTCATTTAATTAAGGTTATAAGGAAGAAAGAACAGTAGATCAGAATAATTAATTACCACTAGTTTCCTATACAAATCAACAATAAACAAGCAATTAATTCTTCGAGTATTGGGGTGCACTTATGCACATAAAAGTCAAGTTATTAGGTCAACTTAAACATTCAGCTGGAAGAGAGGAATTAACTCTGGAGATTGAGAATTCTAGAATAACACTCTTAGATCTTATTAACACTGTAAGTAAAACACGAGAATTATCTCAGTATTTTAATGGGAAGGGCCCTAGGTATGATATAATTTTATTCGTTAACGGCAGAGACTATAGAGTCTATACGGAGGATCACCTGTTATCGGATACCGTAGAAATGACATTTATACCTATAAGTCACGGCGGAGTAGAGCTCTACTATGTAGCATGGAAAGATATAGAGAATTATTCTAGGATGATAGCTGGAAAAGTGTATAATGACGGGTATAGAGCCGATGCTATAATAGGGATAATGAGGGGAGGAATAGTTCCAGCAAGAATAATAGCGGATTATCTTGGAGTAAGAAATTTGGGTACAATAGAAGTTATGTTCTATCAGCGCCCAGGTGAAACCAGACATAAACCTGTCATACGGCAACCGCTAACACTTGACATATCAGATAAAAACGTTTTAATAGTAGATGACGTTTCGGATACGGGTAAAAGCCTACAAGTAGCTCTAAGCGCTATAACGCTCTACGGACCATCCCAAATAAAGACAGCGGCATTGTATATTAAACCTTGGACAACATTTATTCCAGACTATTATGGTACAAGTGCTACAAAGTGGATTGTATTTCCTTGGGAAAAGAATGAGGTGGAAAGGGAAATAAAATGAAAGCGGAATGTACAAAGATAGACTCGTTTCAACATCCTATATATATTATACGGTGGGTAGTGAATCTTAGTCGAGAAGACTACGATGTGTTTACCAAGAAGTTAAGGAGATTGAAAAGAAGAAATGATACATTAGTAGTTGTTACACCTGAAAAAATAGATCCTTTAGTATGTTATGCAACCTACATTCACACTTTAGATGCTTTTAGGTTGTCAAGAAACAAAGCTAGAACACTAGATCTAGAAGCACTTATCATTATCTATGGAGACAAGCAAATAGGAAGGCTTCTCTCTCGATTAAGAAACGAAGTAATGAAAGTAGGTTCATATAATATTTGTATATTATATGAACAAAAGCATCCGGGTCCTGAGTATCTTCCAGAACCTCCTGGGGAACCATTGAAATGTAATGAGCTTGAACTAATAGGTGATGTTCTAAATAAGCTAGAGTCCGTTACTGCTAATTACTTATCAACAATATAAATAACGAGGCTCAGGATCATGTCCTCTCATCACATCCTTCAGTGCCGTCACCACATTTCATCGCCTCACACAAGTTTATAGATAAATGTGAGTAATAAACCAACTGACAAAAAACCAGTTATTTTCCCCACGACTCCAATCTAGAAGGACAGAGGTATAAGGATAATGCCGGGAAAAACAGCCAGAATAGCAGTTGTGGATTATGATTCATGTAAACCCACTAAATGTCACCAGGAGTGCATAGCGTTTTGTCCTATAAACAGAACAGGGAAGACCAAAGCTATCGAAGCTAAGCCGGAGCTGAAGAATAAACCTGTAATATATGAAGACACTTGTATAGGATGCGGTATATGTGTTAGAAAATGTCCTTTTAAGGCTATATCCATAATCAACCTACCTGCTGAACTCGAAGAAGATGCTGTTCATAGGTATGATGTAAACAGCTTCAAACTGTTCAAACTACCTGTACCTAAAGCAGGTCAGGTTCTAGGACTCATAGGCAAGAACGGGACAGGTAAAACAACAGCCATAAAAATACTTGCTGGTGAAATCAAGCCTAACCTAGGCCGGGTGGAGAATCCGCCTGATTGGGATGAAGTTATAAAAAGGTTTAGAGGCTCTGAACTCCAAAACTATCTTGAGAGAATTTCAGAAGGAAAACTGAGGGTTGCTCACAAGATACAGTATGTTGATCTTCTAGCGAAATATCTGAAGGGAACAGTTGGTCAGCTACTCCGAAAAGCTGATGAGAGGGGAATATCGCAAGATTTAGCCCAAGAACTTGGTTTTAAGCCTATCTGGGACAGAAATATAAGGAAAATTAGTGGGGGAGAACTCCAGAAGCTGTTGATAGCAGCAGTACTAAGCAAAGACGTAGATGTCTATATTTTCGATGAGCCAAGCAGTTATCTGGATGTTAGAGAAAGGATTAGGGTCTCAAAACTCGTACGGAGGGAAGTAAAAGGGAACAAGTACTATATAGTAGTAGAACATGACTTAGCAGTTCTCGATTATCTCTCTGATAACATCTCAATACTCTATGGAGAGCCGGGAGTCTATGGAATAGTCTCAGTACCATATGGTGTTAGAAACGGAATAAATTATTTTCTAGACGGTTTTCTCCCAGCTGAGAATATGAGAATAAGAAAGGAACCCATAGGATTCAGGGTTTACACTCCAGAACAGAGGCAAGAAAGCCCTATACCGTACTTGGAATGGAGCAACATAAAAGTAGAAAGGGGGCTATTTACACTTCAAGCAGAAGGAGGCAGGATCTATAAGGGTGAAGTAATAGGCATTGTAGGCCCTAACGGTATAGGTAAAACAACCTTTGTGGATACTGTGGCTGGAAAAATAAAGCCTCATGAAGGTTATGTCACTGTATTAGGCGACTATAAGATAAGCTTCAAACCACAGTACATAAAAAGCGAGGATTATACTGGCACTGTCTATGATGTTCTAAAAGAAGCTAACTCACACTCAGTCAATCCTGGAAGTTGGCTTTACTTGGAACTAGTGAAGAAACTCAGGCTAGACAAATTGTTTGACAGGCAGGTAAACGAACTCAGTGGAGGAGAACTCCAGAAACTTGCTGTAGCTCAAACTCTGGCTAGAAATGCCGAAATCTATCTGCTAGACGAGCCTTCTGCTTATCTTGATGTTGAAGAGAGGCTAACAGTTGCCAAGACTATAAGAAGACTCACAGAGACTAGGGAAGTGGCAGCATTTGTTGTAGAACATGACGTAGTTATAGAAGACTATGTTAGTGACAAACTAATTGTTATACTAGGTCAACCAGGATATGAAGGATGTGCAAGTAAACCATTGACACTAAGAGAAGGTATGAATATTTTCCTCAAAGAACTGGGAGTTACTTTCAGAAGAGACCCCGAGACAGGAAGGCCTAGGGTCAATAAAGAAGGAAGCTATTTGGATAGACTCCAAAAATCTAGGGGAGAGTATTTTTACGAGTAAATGATTATTAATCAATATATAACTCCCATTCTCTAACCATTTATAATTAGATCTACTTTCTAGGAGGAGGATAATCATGGTCAAGACAACTATAAGTGTTATAAAAGCAGATATAGGATCTCTCGCAGGTCATCACGTAACTCACCCTGATACTCTTGCAGCAGCCTCAAAAGTTCTAGTTGATGCAAAAAAGGAAGGGCTCATAAAAGACTTCTATGTAACCCACGTAGGAGACGACTTACAGCTGATAATGACTCACAACAAGGGGGAGGACAACTCTGACATACATGGCCTAGCTTGGAAGGCATTTAGCGAAGCAGCTAAAGTAGCCAAAGAATTAGGACTCTATGCAGCAGGTCAAGACCTACTCTCAGACGCGTTCTCTGGAAACATAAGAGGCCTAGGCCCGGGAGTAGCTGAAATGGAAATAGAAGAAAGGCCGGCCGAGCCTATAATTATATTCATGGCAGACAAAACAGAACCTGGAGCATTTAATATGCCATTATTCAAAATTTTTGCAGATCCCTTCAATACTGCAGGACTAGTAATAGATCCTAGGATGCACAATGGCTTCATATTTCAAGTGTTAGACGTCTTCGAAGGAAAAGTAGTTGAATTAAAAGCGCCAGAGGAAATGTATGATATACTAGCGCTGATAGGGACGCCAGGAAGATATGTGGTAAAAAGGGTATACAGGAAAAATAACCATGTAATAGGAGCGGTAGTAAGCAGTGAAAGACTAAACCTAATAGCCGGAAAATATGTAGGAAAAGACGATCCAGTTTCGATAGTCCGAGCCCAGAGCGGGTACCCGGCAACCGGAGAGGTACTAGAACCATTTGCGTTCCCACACTTGGTAGCAGGATGGATGAGAGGAAGCCACCACGGGCCACTCATGCCAGTAGGCCTACGTCACGCTAAATGCACGAGATTCGATGGCCCACCTAGAATAATAGCACTGGGGTTCCAAGTCAAGGACGGAAGGCTTGTCGGCCCAGCAGACCTCTTTGATGATCCAGCATTCGACGAGGCGAGAAGAACAGCTAACGTCATAGCAGACTATCTTCGCCGTCACGGGCCATTCATGCCTCATAGGCTAGGTCCAGAAGAAATGGAGTATACAACATTACCAGATGTGCTGGAAAAACTGAAAGACCGTTTCGTTAAAATTGACATTGGATATAAAGCAAAAATACGTCACTCTGAAATGCTGGAAGAACTTCATGAGTAACCACATTCTTCTTTTTCAAGGATATGACATCTAATTGGTGGAAGCTATGATACCTGTATTTGTAGTTAACTACAAAGCTTACCCTACAAGTTATGGAAAAATAGCAGAAGAAATAGCAAAGAAAGCTTCAGATCTTTCATCTACAGGTAGGATAAGAATAATATTAGCTGTACCGGCCACGGAAGTTTATAGGATCTCCAAAATACATGAAGACACGTACATTCAATCAGTTGACTCTGTAATAGAAGGATCTTACACAGGACACATAACAGTAGAAATGGCGGAGGAAGCTGGAGCAAAAGGTGTCCTGTTGAATCATAGTGAGAAGAAACTCCTGTATAGAGACATACAATCGATTATAAAGGTAACAAGAATAGAAACACTCGTATGTGCTGAAACGCCCGAGGAAGCGGTTGCTGTATCACTACTTAATCCAACAATGATAGCAATCGAACCGCCGGAACTTATTGGAACGGGAATACCCGTATCTAAGGCAAAACCTCAAGTTATAACTGATACAGTTAGACTAGTAAGGCAGCACAATACACAATCAGCAATTCTAACAGGAGCTGGGATCTCTGCTCCAGGCGATGCTATTAAAGCAATACAACTGGGAACACAGGGGGTACTAGTAGCGTCTGCAGTCATGAAGGCGCAAAACCCTCTCGCAAAACTAGAAGAGTTCGCTGAGAAGATGATTATTTAGAACCAATTTTCTCACGACCTATAAAAACATCGTCTTATATAGAAATGAAAGAATAAAGAAAAAAAGGATGTCTTTTAGGGAAGAACCACTCCTATAGCTCCAGCAAAAGCCATAGTCATAAAGACAAAGCCATCAATAAACGATGTTATCCCAGCAATTTTTGCACATGCCTCATTCCCTGTATAGCCATGGATAGCACCGCAAACAGTAACTGGTACTAAGAGTCCGAGTGCTGTTGTTAGGAAGATCAAGTGTAGTTCTATGCCAGTAAATGTTGAGAACGCTGCAAAGAGTATTCCAGTGAACCACAGGGCATGATTCGCTAAGTAAAGGTTAGTTCCGCCTATAGTTAAAGACACACCCAATATCCATAATAGTAAGACAAATGCTGCTGCTATGGTTGCAGCGAAGACATTTCTATCAGCTATAACGTAACCCAATGCGAGAGTCTCCATTATTGCACCACTGAGGATTATCACACCATAGTCCTTTAAGTTAATTTTTTCCTTGCCTGCCCCCAGGTTCACCAAACCGATAACCAGGGTCATGACAGCTGCTTCCCATAGTAGAGTAGTCATAGCCACTTCAGAGAGAGGAGGAGGACTAGCCATTTTCCCCACCTTTATCCAATGAGTTCTCTTTGATTTTATGTAAAAATGTATGTTTTATAGGTTACGTGTTTAGATATAAAAATATTATGATGGAAAGAATAATAAGAATCTATATATTAAGCGGTAGTAAGTTTATTGCTAATAATATTATCCATAAACGAAAGTCATAATAGATTTTGTATAAACATAGATTATTTTGAATTCGCTGAAGTTAGGAGAGGCACATAAAGTAAATCTCTTTGCATAGTATTATTTTAGAAGTTTCTTGTTAAGACGCAGGTTGTCTATAAAACAAGTAGGCTTGAATTCCTCCAGGTATTACCACACAATAATGGTGGGCCCGCGGGGACTTGAACCCCGGGCCTACCACCTAAAAGTTATGCATTCGTTTTACGGCATTGGCTAGAATAAATATAAAATTAAGCGAAATTGATTACCTCCTACCGTAATAATGGCATTTGGTGTATTGAGTATGCCTGAGATAGAGGGTATCGTTAAGGGCGGTGTGATTATTCCACTGAAGAGTTTGGCCGAGCTTGAGGGTAAGAAAGTTAGGATAAAGATTGTGGGTGTCAAAGATGTTGATGTTGAGAAACTCTATGCATACCTCAGGCTTTTAAGGGAGGGTGAAGATGCTAGAGAATTCTTCAAAGTATAGACAAGGAGACATAGTTATCCTAGAGTTGCCATGCTATAATATTTTGTGAAGCGAAAGCTTATAACATTACTTGGTGTCAATAGGTGAGAGAACCAGCCATAAACTACTCTCAACTGTATTCGGCACATTCTCCGTCTTTACTATGAAGATCCTAACTATAATTATACTGTTCCCCTTAAGCTCTATTGCCTCCGAGCTACATATTACCTTATCTTTGTACACGACTCCAGGGTAGCTCGTGAACCATAACACTTTTGTTGTGTTATCACTACTTATGCGAAACCACTGTGCTGGACCGAAACTACCAGTAATGGTGATATTCTCTAAAGGAGAGATGTGAGTGACCACAATGCCTCCTAGTTTTAGTTGCCTTGCAAACCAGTAATTACCGTTAGAGGATATATAAGCTAATAAGCCGTAGTGATAAAGACCTCCAGAAACCGAAATATGGTTAATGTTAGCTGTTTCGCCATTAATGAGCCGAACCTTATAGCTACCTATAGGTATCTGGATAAGGGTAGCATTTACAACCTTCCCATGCAGAATTAATGTTCTACAAAAACCGTCTATAATATTTGCTTCTTTATGCTCTAGGTAAAATCTTGATGTATTAGCGAGAAAGGCTTTAACAAGGCTGGGAACGTTAACCAAGCCAGAACCTTGGCCAGGTACATGAGAAGCCGGGGGTGTGCTAGAAGTAGCTGATTTTGAAGGAGTTTTCACCGTATAGAAGTTATTAATAAATATTATTCCCATGAATAGTAAAATAACAATAATAGCAATATAGTATATCATTCTCTTATTTTTCTGTACACCTATTACCATAATTGTGCCTCTTTTTTATAATGAGTGCCTCCTATATCATAGCCTATATAGAATTTCCCTGGAGACAATAGTTTTATTTGAATACGCTCTTCTATATCTTTTTCATTTTCTTTAAAGTCTGCATATACTTTTCCATGCGGCCACCTTTCCGAAACCCAAGGCTCTAGCAGCCAATTAGTTGTCTCTATTTTAAATGCATTGTTATTCCCTACCTTTATTAGATCACTAGTATCAGTTGTATCGGATTCCATCATTCCCCCAACAGGCGTAGATGGCTTACTACTATCGTTTAACGTATAAATATTATACAATATATTAGTACTATAATCAACAAAATACAGAAATACTCTGTAACCACTGCCTTGCTTAGGTATGAATCTGATCCCCAGTTCATATACATGATTATGTTGCGGCTTGAAGATCTTATCATCAACCTTAAATGGGGGACATCCGCAATCGCATGGTAAATTTGGGTGAGGGCCACCATTTTCCCGGCTACAAGACCCAGCAGAAATACGCCATCCCCATTCTGCATGATAGCCTAGAGAAGTTTGGTAGAAATACTCATCTGACGATACTGAGGCCCAAACGACTACTAAATGATCAAGCTTAGGAAGCACTAGAGGAGTTCTAACTACAATAAATCCTCCGTAAATATCAATACCATATTTCCTAGGATCAGGGCTTCTCACACCATAAGTCCAAGGACAATCACTTGCACTGTGTGTTTTTTCTATAGAATACAAAAAACACCTCTTAAATAAGCATGCTAGTAGAGCATTAATAAACCTTTGTATAACTAGTCATTTTTAGTGTACAATGATTGGTCATGTAACTATTTATATAATAATATGATTGTAGCTGTAAGTTAATTTATACAGGCCAATAACTTAGCTCATAAAAACTAGATAGCTATAAAAATGGAAAATTATTTAATAATTTTGCGTTACTTTACTCTACTGTTATGTCTTTTCTTTCCTCTCATACTCCGTGAAGATTGAAGTATACTAGGGCGTATATAATGCCGCTTTTCTCTAGTTTGACCTTTATGGCTATTTCTGGCTCTGAGTAGACTGGATCGAGCTCGATGCTAGCGATTCTTATTGAGTTAAATTCCCTGCTCTCCTCGTAGAATCATAGTTCTATTTTTCTTATCAAATACTGGGGCTCGTTGGGGTGCGGGCCTGCTTTGTTTCCAAAAGATTAACATTTCTTTACCTTGTCTGATGCTTCTAGTTTTGGAGTGTGGATTTCGGTCTTGGTTGCTACTAGACCTTCTATTATCTCCTGCTTGTTTCCTCATTGCTGAATATGCATTTGCTCCAAAACGAATATCAGTTGGGATATCAAATAATGATATTAAACACCATCACATATGCATAACAAGGGGTTCCAGTGCATTATTTCTTATATGCTTTCTTTCGGAGGATTATTGCATATACTGTTATTGTGTTGGGTTTTTCTAGTTCAAATAAAACTCTATACTCTCCTATTCGAATTCTATAATGATTCCTGTAGCCACGCAGTTTCTTAATGTCTAGTCTTCCCGTGAAGCCGTAGTCTTGAAGTGTAACTAGCGCTTCAAGGATCCTATTTCTAATAGGCTCGTCGAGCTCCCTGAGATGCTTCAAGGCCTTCTTGGTGAGGTTAACAGTGTATCTCGTCACTTTTACTCCCTGAGGACGTCATTTAGGCTCACAAGTTCTATTTTCCCCTTCTTTTTATCATCCTCATACTCTCTGATCGCGTCAACCTCGTCGGGCAAGGGTTCCTCGATACCTATAAGCCGTTCTTCCAACAAGGCCTCAATACGCTCTAGTATAGCCCTCAGCTCACGTAACTCGCTATATAACAGCTTTTCTTCTCCTACAGTCATTAACAGCCTCCCCCTACAAGAATAGCTTGCATGAAGCCCTTAATTTTTATCGCCTTGAATAACTGTCGAATAAGGACTATGAGAATTAAATTGTACCAGTGGTGGGCCCGCGGGGATTTGAACCCCGGACCTCCGCCGTGTGAGGGCGGCGTCCTAACCAGGCTAGACGACGGGCCCTACCGGGGTGTTTCTCTTAATCGATTTGTTCTAAATAAATAAGTGTTAAATTTGTTGTTTAGATAGAAATTTCCGAGCTTTTTCTATAAGTTCAGGTGTTTCAGCTAATCTTGCTAGTTGAGTTATTTTATCTAGATTCTCTTTTAGGTGCATTCTCCTGTATCCAAGATATAGTTTTGTTGCTAGAGGATTCTTAGAGGCTGTTTCAAGTGTTTCAGCTATATGCTTAACAGCACCATCTAACGTATCGTAAATACCAGCGATTAACCCCATTTTTTCAGCTTCTTTTACTGTCAACTTATCACTTGTTAATGCAGCATGCAGTAATTTGTGATGCGGTGTTGATTGGAGCCTAGCTGCTAGCATTGGAGCCATTAGCCCCCACTTAATCTCAGGCCAGGATATAAATGCTGTCGGGCTCGAGAAAGTAATATCTGCTGCTAATGCTATTTCTGCGCCCCCTGCTATTGCTGGGCCGTTTAGGTATACTATAACAGGTTTAGAGCAGTTTATCATAGCTTCGAGTAGGTTACCCAGCGCATCAAAAGGCTTCCTCGCCTCGCTAGGTGTTTCGGATCTAGCTACCTCTTCCAGATCTATTCCTGAGGAAAACAGTCTTCCTTTACCTGTTATCATTACTGCCTTTACGCTAGAGTCTTGGCAGGCGTTTTTGATTTTTTCTGCTAGATTGTTTAGTGTCATAGTGTCTAGACTGTTTAACTTTTCTTGACGGATTATGATTATAATCTTTATTCCATATCGGTTTTCAACTATTAATGACATTATTCTCATCCCACAGGAAACTTAATGGGTGATTGGGGGTGTTAGGAGCCCGTTATTCCCCCTGTTTGGGTGTGGTGGGCCCGGGGGGACTCGAACCCCTGACCTACGGGTCTCTCCGAGCTTAGCTCCAGTAACAGTTCATCCCCACATTTAGGGGTCATAAGACCCGTATTCCATTCGTCGGGTCTGGAGCCAGGGATTACTGGAGCATCGGCCCCCGTCCGCCCCTAGTTTTCAATGAATTATCTTTCTAGGGTTTTAAGGGTTAACTCAAACTGGGGCTGAAGTTAGGAGTAAAAGGTTTGCGTGCCGGGTCCCCTCTCCACAAGTTATGGCGCCGGGGAGGGGACTCGAACCCCCGACCATCGGGTTAACAGCCCGACGCTCTACCAGCTGAGCTACCCCGGCTTGACCCACGTTTGCTGTGGGCAAGAATTATGTATAGATTGGTTGGTTTATAGGTTTTATCCCGCGACCTTATACCCTTTGAGGACTGGAGGTCTTTTCAGCCTAGCCTTCTTCCTTGCCTTTTCAAGCATTTGACCAGCATTTTCAAGAAAGTCCTCACGGAGTTTCTTGAAAAGAGGCTCTGGTCTAGGTATCTCAACACATTTATCTAGTGTTTTATTGATGTAGCTCCATCTTGCTTTGCTTATTCCTTGTTTTTGTCCCAGCATAATCCATAGCTTGGTAGACGCATTTGGTATGATAGGCCAGGATGTGAGGGCTATTAGATATAAAATATTTGCTTCTGTCCATAGAATGCCTGTAGCTTTGTCACGGTTTGTTTTTATATACTTCCACGGCTCGGAGGCATTTAGATACTGGTTTCCTAGTCTAGCTATTTCTAATATTCCCTCAGTTGCTGCCCTGATTTTCACTTCCTCGTAGCTATGGACAACATTCCAAGCTTTTCCTCGGGCATTTGCCAATACCTCAGCTTCTTCATCTTCTATCAGAGGATTGCACGGTGTTTTCCTATCAAGCTTCCTGTATATTAATGTGAGAACTCTGTGGGCAAGGTTTCCTATGGTATCGTTTAATTCAGTATTTACTATGCGGTAGAATTCTTTCCATGAGAAGTTCATATCCCTCTGCTCTGGCCTAATCCTAGCCAATACCCACCTCCAATAATCCGACGGGGCAATTTCAAGCGCCTCATCTGCCCATATGCCTATTCCACGGGATTTACTGAATTGCTCTCCTTTGAAGGTAAGGTATTCTGTGGCTGATATTATATAGGGTAAAACGTAAGGATCACCTGAAGCCATTAACATTGCTGGGAAAATTATTGAGTGAAATGGGATATTGTCCTTACCTATAAAGAAATAGGTTCTTGTTTCCTGGTTGAACCACCATTTCTTCCATTCTTCAGGATTTCCTGTTTTCATTATTAAGTATTCTTTTGTAGCGGAAACGTATCCTAGAAGTGCATCAAACCATACATATACAGTTTTACCTTCCGCTCCAGGGAAAGATGCCGGTATACCCCATTTTATATCCCTCGTAACTGCTCTTGGTTTAAGCCCTGTTTCGAGCCATGAGAGACTGTATTTCTTAATGTTTTCCGGCATGTGCTTGTGGTTTGCCAACCATTCCTTAAGCCGATTCTGTAGTTTTCTAAGATCTATGAACCAATGTTTGGTTTCTTTGAATATAGGTGTTACACCGCATAAAACACAGTGGGGGTTTATGAGTTCGGTTGGGTGTAGAAGTCTACCACAATTATCGCATTGATCCCCCCTTGCCTTTTCATATCCACAATATGGACAAGTTCCTTCAACGTATCTGTCTGGAAGAAACATTTTGTCATTAGGACAATATGGAAGTATATCTGTTTGCTCAAATATATAGCTATTGTCGTATATTTTCCTAAGCATTTCCCTGACAAATTCTTTATGGATCTCGCTTTCAGTTCGGCTGTAGAGAGAGAAGTTGATGTTAAATTCATTAAACAATTTAAGGTCGTAATCGTGGACCTGATCTGTAAGTACCCGAGGCTCGATACCTCTTTTCCTGGCTTCAAGCTCTATAGGGGTACCATGCTCATCGCTTCCTGTTACATATATAACCTCATGTCCAGATAGCTTCATTGCTCTAGCGAAAAAGTCCGCGCTTAGCAAACTACCTATAAGTGTACCTAAGTGAGGCACATTGTTTACATAAGGCCATGCCGATGTTACTATAATCTTAGCCATAAGCTAACACCGTCCTTTTCATTAGCCCTAGCTTGTTCAATGAAAAATACTAGAGGGATAAAATTGTTATCCGAAGAATGTAAGAAGTAGTGCCCGGTCCCGGTTTAGGGCCCCTGCAGGTCCTCTCGGACCCTACCGGGTACCCCAACGCGACAGGCTTAACTGCCGGGTTCGAGATGAGTCCGGGTGTTCCCCGATCGCTATGACCGGGCCGGGCAAGTCATATACATCGGTTTCTGAAAGATTATAAAGTTATCTCACATTGTAAGGGGGGTTACTGCTGTTTTATCTCGGTACTATAAATTGCTTTTATTATTTTGACACCATGCTCCCCGCAGGTTCCAAGGTTTTTCCCAATATAGTCGCCTTCCTGGAAGTCTCTCTTCTCCTCTTTACCGTCTTCACTACATTCTATCAAGGTAATAAGCTTTCTTGGGATTTCCTTTTTCCTTGACTGACTTGATTGTATAAAGAGGTAAATCGTTGAACCTATAAGTAGTAGGAGGAAAAGGAACTGCATATATGGATTATTCTGCGTATTAAGCACTATTCCCACCTACTGTGATACCCCCATACTGTTTCCTATGCCTGCCAGTAAAACAACATCACCATTCTGAGTCTCTTCTTTTAGAATGGTCTTTATCCTATTCAATGCTTCAACACCGCCTTTGTATATCTCTTCTCTCATGGCGTATATCGCCTCCTCCATTCCCATCTTTATTATAACTGTTCTAAGAGGTATTCCATATTTCGTTGCTACTCTTTCAATCCTGATTTTCTCAGGCCCTGGATCACCTATTGCTGCTCCGACACCTTCAGCTACAGAACCTGTGTCTTCTCCTTCTAGCTTTAATGCAGCATCAACCGTGATTAACAGTCTCGGTTTTCCCGTTTTGAATAGGTCTTTTTCTATTATCTCTTCTATAGCCACCCCAGGTCTACCTACATTCGATTCTGGGCCACTAGCCTTTACTAGTATGATTTTACGGTTTTCGAATTCTACGAGCGAGGCTACAGTGTCTTCATCTATGTTTATCCATTCAGGTGTTCCATTAAATCGAGCTATTCTGTGTGCTATTAAGGGGCCTATGGCGTCGCCTATGGGAGCTCCTTTTGCAAAATCGTCTAGTGCTTTTCGATAGCTTTCTGCTATCTTGAGTATTTGAGGTAGAATGAGTTTGAGCTGCATTAGTAGTATATAGTTGTTGGTTTTCTCGCTTGTTATTAAATAGTGCCTCACGATCTTGTATATCATGTTTAGTGCATATGTGATTTCCAGAGAGGTTTCAATTTTATATCGAATGCTTTTATCCCTTTCCGGCATTTCCTTAAGTAGGAGTTCTTTTATATGGTTTCTTTCTGTCGTTAATATATGATCTAGTCTTCTAATAATGTCTGTCGGCTCTATATCTACTGGTGAAATTGTCACATAATCCTTTATTCTATCGACTATGGTTTTAGGCCTCTTGGCGCCATTCCGAACAAGCATGTCCCGGGTTTTCTCTTCAGCCTCAGTGTAGTATTTATAGAATATTCCGAGGGATGCTCTCACTTCCTTACCCCATAAATACATTTGGAACCTCTGGTTGGCCCCAACGAACAGTAATACGAATATAAGGAGGAATGCAAGCTGGCTTATAGCTGAAATCCAGTCGGCTAAGCTTGTTCCATCTGTTGTCATTTGATAAGTGCACCTCACGCAGTGGTAACCATTTTACCATCTTTTGTAAGCAAGATAGTATGCTCGAATTGGGATACTAATCCTCTACCCACCTCAACCAGAATAGGGTAGACATAAAGGGTTTTAGTTTTTATTAAAACTCTCATAGCGTGTTCAACAGTCTTCTCTCCGAAAACAGGGACAAGCCATCTGGGTGTGAATGGAAGGGTTTTATATTCCTGTGAAATATAGTCGAAGACTTCTCGTGATTCTCGATCCAGTTTACGTGGGTTCGTTTTTGCCAGTGAGTAAATATTAGCTATTTTCCCCTCTCTCGTTAAACCTTTCCCATTTGTTGCGAACGGTTCTATGGCTATGGTCATGTCTTTATTTATTTTGAAGACAGCAAACCTGTCTCCATAGTTTGGGATAGAGAGACCAGCATGTATTCTATATCGGTCGATGCTATGTCCTGTTAGGTTTCTTACCGGTTTAAACCCATAGTTCTTTATAACATGCTCTATAGCTAAGCCTATCTCAAACGCTTTCACGCCTGGTTTCAATGTTTTAATAGCTTTTTCAAGGGCCTCTTTAGAGGCTTCGAGGAGAAGAACGTGTTTATCTGATAAATCTATGGTTTTGGCAGTATCTGCTATATATCCATCTATATGAACGCCGAGATCCACTTTTACAACAGCATCCGGTGGAATAATTGTGGTATCGTTATATAAAGGAGTGAAATGTGCTGCTACCTCGTTGATGGATATATTACATGGAAACGCCAGTTTACCGCCCATGTCTATAATCTTTCTCTCAAGTTCTAAACAAACGTTTAATGCTTTCTCACCAGGTTTTACGATTTTGTCAGAGTACTCTCGTACTTCCCTCGCTATTTCCCCGGCTCTCAAGTATTTTTTTATCACTTCCTCTTCCAATTCACTCAACGCTCATCAACCATTAGGCAAAATGATGAGAGCCGGTCAGCATTAAATATTAGCTTTTTATTAGGGGGATAAACCTTATATGATGATGCATGTATGGAAGAAGGTTATGGGGGAGTAGTGGTATGGTAAACAAAGTCAGAATATGGCTGTGGAGTCCTAATGTAAATAGTCTAAGACATGTTGAAGAGCAGATAAGGAAGATATCAGAGAAAACGGGTGCTAGGATGAGAGGCCCTATACCGCTTCCCACGAAGAGACTGAAGGTACCGGTATTCCGATTGCCTCATGGTGAAGGGTCGAAACACTGGGAGCATTGGGAAATGAGGATACATAAGAGGTTAATTGATATAGTAGCTGATGAAAGAGTGATGAAGCAAATAATGAGGGTAAGGGTACCAAAGGATGTCTATATAGAAATTAAGATAGTTTAATCTTTTACATAAATCCTTTAAATCCCTAGATCAGGCATTAATATTAATTACAGTTACAATCGAGAACTTTTACATATAATAATAGGTGTGCCGGGGTGCCCGAGCGGCCCAAGGGGCTGGCCTTGAGAGCCAGTGGGCGGAAGCCCGCGCGGGTTCAAATCCCGCCCCCGGCGCCATTTGCCATACACGATAATTGCTTCTAAATACAATAAACTTGAGTGAGCCTTTATTATCTAGGTATTAGTATAACATGTAGCTTGTCACAATAAAGGAGTATAAGGGTTATTTGCGATTAATATTCACTTTATAAGTCTATCCTCTACTTTTATCTTAAAACACTAGTCTTTGTTTCGAAAAAGTAATGTTCTGGGAAGTATAAAGCTTGTTGTAGCTGATAAATCTAATTGACATATAAGTGAAGCTTAAACAATTTATTCAATTCCAAGGCTAACATTAGCTTTCTTAGGAGTTTTTGCTTACAATAATAAATCTTAAAAGATACTTCTCGGAATAGACCAAGGTTCACTGCAAAATCATCAGCAAAATCATCATGTTCTATGTATACAATAATAAAACCTCAACTGGAAGATTTTTCGAGTACAACTGTAAGTGTTATATTCCGCTGGTTCCTTGCACTGCTTATATTCGTTGATGTATCGAGGATTGGTTTTGAGATGTTGGAATTACCGGCATAGACTGATTTATAATCCCTAGGTACTTGTTTTGCAAAGTAAAATACGATGAGATTTCTTCTTGGAGTAAAGTAAAGAAGGTTTGTATGGTTTACTTTATTTCTACAGTTGTAGGTTTTACGTCCTTGACTATTCCTATTCCTATGGTCTTATTCATGTCTCTCATTGCGAATCTTCCTAGTGGCGGAAAGTCACTGTACTTCTCTATTACCAGCGGCTTTATTGGCTTGAATCTTACTATAGCAGCATCACCCTGTTTGAGGAAGTCTGGGTGCTCCTCTAATACTTTACCCGTTCTTGGATCCACTTTCGCCACTATTTCAACTATTCTTGATGCTACACTTGCTGTGTGGACGTGGATGACTGGTGTGTAACCAACTGTTATGGCTGATGGATGCCATATTACGAATATTTGTGCTGTAAACTCTTCAGCTACTGTCGGCGGTGTGTTTGGATGACCCACCACGTCTCCTCTCTTAACATCTTTCTTTGTTATTCCTCTAACGTTGAATCCTATATTGTCTCCAGGTTCTGCTTTCTCAAGTTTTGTGTAGTGCATTTCTATGCTTCTGACTTCACCTATCTTACCTATAGGCATGAACACTAGTTTATCTCCCACTTTAAGAACCCCGGTCTCCACTCTACCTACAGGTACTACACCTACTCCAGGCACTTGGAGCACATTCTGTATAGGTATCCTTAAAGGCTTGTCCACAGGCTTTGCTGGAGGCTCGATCTGGTCTAGTGCTTCTACTAGAGTTGGCCCATTGTACCACGGCATATTAGGGTCTCTCTCTATCAGGTTTGCCCCTGTCCATGCTGAGACTGGTACGTAGGCTATCTTGTCAATATCGTATCCGAGTCCTTTCATGAACTTCTTGAGTATAGATACCACTTGCTCATATCTCTTCTGACTGTATGGCGGGTCTGTGGCATCCATCTTGTTTATTGCAACTACAACTTTATCTATACCCATGGTTTTAGCTAGTAATAGATGTTCTCTGGTCTGTCCTTCAGGACTCATACCAGCCTCGAACTCTCCTTTCCTAGCTGAAACAACTACTACGGCTGTATCAGCTTGGCTTGCACCGGTGATCATGTTCTTGATGAAATCACGGTGTCCAGGAGCGTCGATTATTGTGAAGTAGTATTTCCTGGTCTCGAACTTCATGAAGGTTAAGTCGATTGTTACTCCTCTTTCTCTTTCTTCCTTTAGCTTGTCGAGTAGCCATGCGAATTTGAAGGATTCTTTTCCTTTAGCTCTTGCAGCTTCTTCTAGTTCTTTAATTTTTTTCTCGTCAACGAACCCTAGACGGAAAAGCAGATGACCTACTAGGGTGCTCTTACCATGGTCTACGTGGCCTATTACCACCAGGTTCATGTGAGATTTCTCTGCCATTCTACACCACCCTATATATTCGGGAGATAATACTTCGTGGGATAGAGGTTTTAAAAGATTAACTATGTCATTATCTCGAGCTGAGAGCTATACGCTCTATCTCCTCTTTCTGCTTGACAGCGTGACTGTTAAGATCGCCGCTTGCTGCCAGGAGAAGCTCATCAGATAGACACTCCTCGATAGATTTTGGATTGTTAAACGCGCAATTTCTAGCTCCTTCGGCTATGAATCTTAGTGCTAAGTCAACTCTTCTTTGTGGGGACACATCTACGGATACTCTATAGGTTATTCCACCGTAGGTTATTCTCGTGGTTTCTTCTCGAGGTGCACTATTTTCTATAGCTCTTACAAGTATTTGTAAGGGGTTTTCACCTGTCCTGAGATATATTATGTCAAACGCTGTTTTCACAATATTATATGCTAAATGTTTCTTGCCCCCGTTTCTCCCAGGACGCATCAGCTTGTTCATTAACCTTTCTACAACAGGTATCTCTGCTTTACCGAACCTTCTATGCTCATGCCTGCCCCCTGTATGCGGAAGCCATACGGGTTTAAGCGATATGTATTTCTTTAGACCAGGATCTCTGACATTAACTCCTATAAAGCTCCATTTACTGAATAATCTTACCTCATCAGCTCTAAGCTCTACATCCGCTAATTCGTTAGACAAGCCAAACACCTCTATCTACACCATACACTCTAAGCATTTAACCTCTTTTAATCTGCCTATTTTAAATCTTCCACGCAAACTCAGGCTATATACCATGTAATTAATAAATGCTCTCTACAAGGATGTATTGAACAAGGAGATGGTTGGGTATAATGAGCTCCTCTAAAGAAAAGGAACTTTTGGAAGCTGTTGATCTTAACACATTCGTTGTAGTAGACAAAGAAGAGTTTGGCTATGTTGGTGTGATAAACCTTTTCTTGGAGAATGGTAAGACATTCACAATGTATTATGTACCCCTAGAAATAGTGTCTGCTCTTAATCAACTAGATAATGAGGAATTGGCTGAGGAGTATGTAGTAAAAAGAGAATCATTATTCGATCTTCTGCCACAGTTAGAGTTCTTTAAAGACAGTGCTCAGAAAACCATAAGGAGAGTATTAATAGACTCTCTAGACGAGTCAACAGGACTGTATACTGCTACCATTGAATTAACCTTTGATACTGTAACTATTCAGAAGAAAATGATCCCCAGTCACGCGATATTCTTAGCGAAAATAGCGGGTAAACCTATTTACATACACAAGTCTCTTGTAGAAGAGGCGGGAGAGCAGAGTTAGTGAAGTAATATAATATGGTCTTGGGGATCATCTTCTAGGTTTCTGCTTCTTCCCTTTTAGCAGTTCTTTCAGGCTAACTCCGTTAACCATTATCACCCGATATCTAACACCTGGAATGTCACCCATCGATCTTCCTCTAGGCCCGCCAATCCCTTCTATTATAACTTCATCGTGTTCGTCTATCATCTTTAAGCCTCCATCCCATGGTACGAATGCTGTGACAACTTTGTTGTTCTTTACAAGTTGAACCTTTACTGCTTTTCTGAGAGCGGAGTTAGGTTGCCTTGCTTCTACACCCACTTTCTCGAGAACGATGCCTCTCGACATAGGCGCCCCTTCTAGTGGGTCTACCTTCAGTTTTAATCCAAGCATTTTAATCTTGAACTCCCTTTGACTCCACCTGAATTTTAGCCTCTTTTTCTTCAATTTTCTAGCTGCAAACAATCCCATAGGAGACTTCTTTCCCGTCAAATCTAGTGCACACCTCTTGACCTGTAAACCGTAATTTTCATTCAAGGTCTAAATATTCTTTCCGCTGTTTTATGCGGTTACAACTATTTTATCGATGTCAAAAAAGCGTTTTAGAATAAGCCGTGCTCGTTTCAAGTTCTTTCCTTCTCTTCCTATAGCCTTCCCTTTATCCGTGTCGGGTACTCGTACATATAATGTCTTCTGGTCTGCTCTTTCAACGAGATTAATGGAAACTACCCTTGCCTCTCTGAATACGTTTTTAACCATGTTTTCAAGGTTATCAGAGTGTTCAACGATCTCTATGTTCTTTTTCAATAGATCGGAGAGTTTCTTGACATTGATTCCTTTCCTTCCTATCGCTCTTCCCATATCTTCCGGACGGACTGTGTAGATTATTCTGTTGAAGTCTTCGTCAACTATGCAATCAAGCACTGTTGTGCCAGTTATGCTTTGAAATAAGGCAATATACCTTAGTTCTTCGGGTCCAAGCTTCCGTTCAGGCACCCGGTTTCAACCCTCCTCGATAGTTTCTAATACCCTGGAAGAGCCCTCATCCAGTACTGCTATCATAGATACTGGATATGGTTTACCAGAGAGAGCTCCAAGTTCAACTGTTGTCCCCTTATACTCATAAATAGGTATATTGCCTAGCTTTGCATAGTACTTTACGCTTTCTTTATACCTAGGCAAAGCGTTTATGGCAACGATTATCATTTTTGCTTTACCGTTTTTCACCATTTTAATGGACTCTTTCGATCCTATAATGAATTTCCCAGTTTTGAGCAGGTTTTTCAGCTCTCTCTCAAAGCTTGCCATACTCTATCACCTACCTACCGCACTTCCTGTGTAAGGATAATCATACCAGTACCCACATTTATAACCTTACCAGCTACAATGGACTCGGTTATTCCCTTAAAGTCTTCTATCTCCCCTCTAGCAGCTGCTCTATACAGATGTTTCTGAGTCTCCTCGAAAGCCGCTCTTGCCAGTGGACTATTTTTCTCTCCTACTATACCTGTTCTACCAATAGCTTTGACTCTACCAGTCCAAGTCATTAGGTCTGCTACTAACATAAGGTGTCTTATATCTACGTCTAGACCCTGTTTCTCTAGCACATCTTGCATTTCTCTGATAATTATGTTCCTAGCAGCCTCTATACCGAGAACTTGTGCTGTTTCTGTAATATCATTAGTGTATGTTCTAGTATAATCTACTCCTTTTACATCGAGGATCTCAGCTAAGTTAGATCCTTCAGTTACTATTATATATTCAACTAAGTTTCCTTCTCTATCTTTTTCTGCTTCTATGGCAACTTTTGTTATTCCTTTTATTCCCTTTATTTTGGTTTGCTTTATTTTATCCTCAACCCTACTCAAGGTACGTATATCTATATCTTCGTTTAGGTATATTGTTAGTGTTGGCGGCTTATCGCCTGTTATCTCTATTTCTCCTATTTTGAGTTTCTTGAGAAGTGGTATGATGTCGTCTAGTGTAACGCCTTTATCATCCATCATTTCCTTATCAAATATTATGGTTATAGTATAGTTTACAATATCTTTCTGAAGTTCACTCATAACTTTCTCAATGGTGGTATATTCTATCTTTCTCGCTATTTCTCTGGCTTTTTCCAGGTTTTTCCTTATCTTTTCACCTAGATATATTCTCATTGTTGGTGTGGAGGGTTTCTTTCTAGCGTCAACTATTTCGATCAGCCTAGGAAGACCTAGTGTGACGTCAAACTCTAGCATGCCAGCATAGTGGAATGTTCTCAGCGTCATCTGTGTACCGGGTTCACCTATCGATTGAGCCCCTACTATTCCAACAGCTTCACCAGGATGTATCTGGCTTGCTAAATATTCTCTAACTACCTCCTCTACGACGACTCTTTTCTTTTTCGCGTCTAATCCAGACGTTTCCAGTTTTTCAACAAGTTCATCATATATTATGGGAGGAAGTATTTCTTCGGCTGCAACTAAAGCAGATTTCAATGATTTAGAAGCCATTTCTTACACCTCCTTGTATTTCTCGATTATCCTGCCTATATCGACAGATTTTCCATGCATCGATCTCATAGGATCCACTAGGTCTTCCCCGTAGGAGAATTGTACAATATTACCTTCGCTGTCTCTAACAGTTCCATCATAGGTTACACGTAGATCCATCAATGCGTTGATAAGTCTTCTCTGCATGTAACCGCTTTGACTGGTCTTTACTGCAGTATCCACTAGACCTTCTCTTCCAGCAGCCGCATGGAAGAATGTCTCAAGAGGATTCAAACCTGATCTGAAGTTGTTTTTAACGAAACCTCTGCTCTCAGGGCTTAAGTCTCCTTTTTCGAAGTGTGATAATGTTCTACCTCTGTACCCTCTTGTTATTCGCTTGCCTCTGACTACCTGTTGACCTAGCATTACGGCCATGTTGGTTATGTTAACATCTGAGCCTCTCGCCCCGGTACGCGCCATTATAAAAACATTATTAAACGGGTCGAGGTATTCAATGGCTTCTTTTCCTGCACGTTCTCTGCCCTCGTTGAGCGTCTGAATTATCTTTAGCTCCAGAGTTTCTTCTATTGTTCTTCCAGGTATAGGTTCTAGTATACCCTCTTGGTATTGTTTTATAAGCTCATCTACGCTTGTGTATGTTTCTTCGATAACTTGCTCAACCTTCTCCTTAGCTTCCGGAGGTATCTCAACGTCACTTAGAGTCATTGTAAACCCTTTAAGCTCTAGCATTCTGATAAACGTTTTGAATACCTTGTCAAAGAATTCTCTAACAAAAGATTCTCCGTATTCTTTGATCATATGATGCACTACATTTTCCGATTGTTGTGCTCCAACCGCTTTCTTATCGAATACACCCTCCAGAAGTTCACCGTTCCTTATCACTATATAGGAATCGAAGAAGCAATCAGGACTACTACATTCGAGTTTACCCGAGTTGATCTTGGCTTTTCCTTGGAAACTAAATCCTTTAGGCAAAAACAAGCTAATTATTTGCTTTCCAGTCCAGTATTCTTCTGGTCTAATAATAGCTGGTTCAGGCAGTTCTCCGCGATAACCAGTTACTGATAATATAAATTCGACATTGTCCCTCGTAAGTAGTGTTGTCTTGCTTGTCAGAAGATAAGCACCGCTAACATAATCCTGGCCGCCTCCTATTATTGGCCCTCCGTATCTAGGTGATAATATATGCTTCTCCACTAGCATTAATTCATATGCCTCAGCTATAGCCTCTGGTAATCGTAATGCGTGTAAGTTCATTTCATCACCGTCAAAGTCAGCGTTGTACGGTGGACAGACGAGAAGGTTTAGTCTGAAAGTTTTGCCCGGGAAGACTCTGACTATATGGGCCATCATTGACATTCTGTGAAGACTAGGTTGTCTGTTGAATAACACTATATCCCCGTCTTCCAAATGTCTTTCAACAATATAGCCGGGTCTGAGGCTTTCCGCTAAAGCTTTCCTGTCCTTGAAGAATCTGAGGTCGATTTTCCTACCGTCATCCCTTACTACATAATTCGCACCTGGCCACTTGTTCGGGCCGTTTAGAACTCGTTTCCTTAGTTTCTCGATGTTGAAGGGAGTGACGTGTTCTGCTATTGTAAGAGTTTTTGCTATTTCTTCTGGCACACCTACCTCATCTATACTTATTAGAGGATCTGGTGAAATTACAGTTCTTGCTGAATAATTAACCCTCTTACCGGAGAGATTACCTCTGAACCTGCCTTCCTTGCCTTTAAGCCTTTGAACTATCCCTTTAAGCGGCCTAAGATTCCTATGTCTTGCAACCGGAACACCTGGCAATTCGTTGTCGAAGAGAATAGAGACATTGTATTGGAGAACATTCCATCTCTCTTCGACGATGCTTTGAGGTGCACCGCTCATGATAATGTTCTTGAGATCGTTATTGGCGCGTATAATAGTGACAAGAATATGCGTTAAATCATCCTCGCTTCTAATTCCAGTCTCTAGGGATATTGGAGTACGGACGGGTAACGGTGGTACGAGTAGGACTGTAAGGACCATCCATTCAGGACGGGCATATTCAGGATCTAATCCTAGTAGTTCAGCGTGTTCATCAGGTATCATTTCAAGCCTTTGCCTTACCTCGTGAGGGTTCAGGAAAATTCTTCCTTCAGGTCTCTCCTCATAGAACTTATATGGTTTATCTAGTATGATCTTGTATTGCTGCTCCCCACAATGTGGGCATTTAGGGGTTTTTGCCGCTTTCTGTATAACGTTTTTAACCAAGTCTTTGGCTAGTCGAGGCCATTTCACTTTCAGTTTCCTGTATAACTCTAAGTCGCGTTTAATTTCATCTTGAGGGAGAAGTATCCTTCCACAAGATCTACAGGTTGATTTCAACATATCATTTATCATGCTAACAAATCCGACGTGAATAACTGGTGCAGCCAGTTCTATATGACCAAAGTGGCCTGGACAAGTAGATGGGGGATTACCACATACAGGGCACCTTTCACCTGGCTCTATGGCACCCATGTGAGGGTCCCTGGGTCCTCCTCTAACAGGAAGCTCCTCGTCGTATAATTTGTCGGTAACTAGTGCTACTCTGCTTAGTTTTCTAGCTTCATCCGGGCTTATGATACCGAATTTGATTCCATCAATAACATAGTCTTCAAACCTCAACACCACAAATCACCCTGTTCTCCCTTTTCCATTTGATGAGTTTGACTCTGTTTCCCTTACTTCACGTTCAACAACGCTGGAGACATCTGAAATTAAGAGCTTAGGTTTAATCATCAGGCTAGTTATTTCTTGGAGAAGGAGTTTGAATGCGTATGGAACTTTTACAGGTACAACATCTCCGTCTGTTCCGTGAATAGGGCACTCAAATTTCCGTTTGTTTGCATTAAACCATGCTATATGCCCGCATTTCTTACATACATACATAATATAAGCATCACTATTCTCTAGCAACCTGTCTCTCAGTACCATTGCAGTACCATGTCCTATCAATGTGTCTCTTTCCATTTCACCAAACCTTAATCCTCCTTTCTTGGCTCTACCTTCTGTGGGTTGTCTTGTTAACATTTGAACAGGCCCGCTGGCACGTGCATGTATCTTGTCTGCTACCATGTGGTGTAGTCTCTGGTAGTAAACTATGCCTATTACAACAGGTTTGTTCAACATTAGACCAGTTCTTCCGTCATACATAATTTCACTAGCATCCTCAGGTAACCCCTTGTCCAGAAGCTCCATTTTGATGTTCTCTACTTTCTCTCCTATAAACGGTGTTCCATCGATAAATCTCCCGGATAGGGCAGCTACCTTACCGGCTATAGTTTCGATGAGCTGTCCTAGCGTCATTCTAGACGGGAATGCGTGTGGATTTATTATTATGTCAGGAGTAACCCCATCTTCAGTATAGGGCAAATCGTATTGAGGGAACATCATACCTATCACTCCTTTCTGACCGTGCCTCGAGGCGAATTTATCTCCTATTTCAGGTATTCTCTCATCTCTTACTCTTACTTTAACAAGTTTGTTGCCATCTATCGTTTGTGTTATAAGTACTGTATCGACTATGCCCTTTTCTTTAGGCCTCATCACTATGCTAGTATCTCTTTTTCTTGCCTGGAAAGGTGAAACCCCAGTGACTAGCTGCTGTTCGGCAGTAAATCTTGGAGGGCTCACTTTCCCTATTAAAACATCCTCTCCGTATACCTTAACTTCAGGAGCAATGATTCCGTCTGAACCTAGATGTCTGTAATGTTCAGGTTGCTTATAATCTATGACTCCTGGTTGTGGGATCGTTATTTCATCTTCTAATCCTCCGGCGTATTTATTCTCAACAGTCGAATATAGACGGAAGAATGTGGATCTGGCAAATCCCCTATCTATAGATGACTTGTTGAATATCAACGCGTCTTCTATGTTATATCCGCTAAATGACATTATAGCTACTACAGCATTTATTCCAGCGGGTCTGTCATTGAATCCTATCAGATCTAATGCTTGGGTTTGTACTAGCGGTTTTTGAGGATAGTAGAATAAGTGTCCGCGACTGTCTGTTCTTAATTTATAGTTAGCGGCGTATAAACCGAGTGCTTGCTTTGCCATAGCAGACTGGTATGTGTTGCGTGGGCTTTGGTTATGCTCGAGGAACGGTATAGTTGAAGCGGCTACGCCGAAAATACCCGGTATCCATACTTCAAGATGAGTGTGTTTTTTGGTCACATCTCCTGGATATAACGCTACATATGTATTTTCCTCTTCTTCAGGGTCGACGTATTCTATTATTCCACCTTTTACTAGGTCTGTGAAACTAGTTTCTCCTTTTTTAATCTTCTCAATATGATCCTTTATGAGCTTTATCTGACCGTTCTCCACGACAATAAGGGGTCTCATTAATCGTCCTGGGTCAGTGTTGACATAGACTTCTCCTATTTTACCTGATTCTATGAAAGCTATGCTTGCTTCGAAGGGTATTTCCCCTTGTCTACGGAGTTTTCTGAACTCCTCAGCTAGTTTCTTACCGTTGGGGTGAAAGCCTAAAGGTATACCATCGAGGAAAACTCTCGAATATTTCCCAAGCGCATCTATTGCTTGAGAGTCATCGTTTTTAGCCTTCTCTAGAACTTCTTCGACAGGTAGAACACCAAGCTTATATAATCTATCTATAAGCTTGGTGTTCTCAATCTCTGTAAGGCCTACGGATATGTATGATAATAATGAAAGGTTTTTGACTAAACCGCAATTCGCGCCTTCAGGAGTTTCGAAAGGACATAGTCTTCCCCAGTGCGTGCCATGTAGGTCTCTCGCCTCAAAGTGGCTTTGCGTCCTAGATAAGCTGGAGACTACTCTTCTAAGATGACTGAGGGATGATATCCAGTTAACACGGTCTAAGGTTTGGCTTATTCCTGTTCTATTACCTGGCCAATTACCTGTTGCTAGGCTTCTCTTTAACATGTCAGTAATTATATCTGACCTAGCTATTTGGGCTAAATGTATCTTTCTACGCTGGCTTATGAGAATTTCCATCTGCTTAGCCATGTTGTTTAGAAAGGTATCATATGCCAGTCTAAAGACCTCTGAAATGAGGTCTCCTGCTAATCTAAGCCGTTTGTTCCCGTAGTGATCCTTGTCGTCTGGTTCACGATACCCTTTCATGAGTTCTATTATACGTCTAATCATGTCAGCTATAAGCAAAGCTTTTCTTTTTCTAACTCTTTCATCGGGTGATCTACCAATGTGTGGCATGAAATAATTGTCAAGTATTTCCTGCGCCCTCTGTATTCTAATATCTCGTGGTTGCCCGCTTGCGACTCTGTTTCCGATAAATTCGAGTGCTTCTTCTCGGCTTCTTATCATGGAGACCTCGAGTAGGGAAAGTATGAACTCGTTCTGGAATTCCGGGTCTGGTGATATTGCCATGAGTATTTCTTTATCGGTTTCTAATCCAAGTGCTTTAAGCAGTATCGCAATAGGTATTCTCCCTCTTATCCTTGTTACTACAGCTTGAAATGTACCGTTAGCCATTCTATCGATCATTATTCTGCTTCTAACACCTTGGCTGAGAGATGAAAGTTTGGCACTATATGTCACTTTGGAAGAAGCGGCAAAGCTACCTCCTCCTACAGATACTAATGGTCTGTTAATGGCTAATTCCTCTTGGGCTACAACAACTTTTTCATTTCCATTGATGATGAAATACCCGCCTTTATCTCTGCTATCTTCACCGAGCTCCGCTAGTTCCTCGTCGCTCTTATCTGCTAGGGGATCTAAGACTGATCTGATCATTACTGGAAGATCTCCGATGTGAACCTCTTCTGGTTCACGTTCAATGCCATTTTCTACTAGGGTCATTTCTAAGTACAGTGGAACACTATATGTTAAGTTCCTTAATCGGCATTCGGTAGGGTTAACACTTCTCTTTGCGCCATCCACCTCTTTCACGAGAGGTTTGCCCATCCTTAATTTGCCAATTTTTACAAAGGTAGAGAACATAAGAGGATGAGGCTCTACTGGTTGACGTCTACCATAGTAGTAATATGGCCTAGCAGGTCCTGGATGAATAGTTTTTCTTGATGCAACTATTTCATAAATGGTTTTCTGTGCAAATCTGTTGAATGACTCAAGATGCTGACGTGATAGGCCTTTTTCCTCTATGAAGGATTTAGCTAAGATGAACAATTCTCTCTGTCCTGGGATCCAATTATTGTCTGATGTCAAACTAAATATCCCCCTAATAAGCTACAACGATTCGATAGACCACGGATTCGCCCGCAGTAGGACTCTTTCGAGTAATCCTAATAATGTTTCCTGGTTTCGCATTCAATAATCTAGCTACGGGATCATTAACACTAATATGAGGAAGCTGGTATGGTTTTACATCGTATTCTTTTAGCACTTTAGCTGCCTCCTCTACGCTAAGAAGCTCGTGTTTCGGGGCAAGCTCGTGATTAAGGATCTTCTTCTTAACTTTGACCTTTGACGGGGTCATCTCTATATAAACCCCCTTCCACCTGCAAACTCAAGAAACGTCTGATATCGGGTTTATTAAATTTGATCATCTCTATGTTAATCCTTGACATATTAGTTCGTAGGAGCCTTGTGGGCGGCGGGTGATGTGACGGGCCCGCCGGGATTCGAACCCGGGACCTCCGCCCAGAGCCCAAAGGCAAGGCACCCGGTCTACGGGTTAAAAGCCCGCCGCTCTATCCTGGCTGAGCTACGGGCCCCTCCATCCTTCTAGGGTATTTCAGTGGGGATATAAAATTATAGTTGAATGATGGCTGGTTTTATTGTTAGGAACAAGTGAACGGTGTTCGGCTTTGGAATTAGAGATTAACGTTGATAGAATTAGGCACTATATTGATGGGCTGGAAACCTCTTTGAACAGAGTATCCAGGCTCTTGAGTAATAGGTACCCTGGTCTTTTGGATGCTATTAAGCGGTATGTGAATGACTCCCGTTATTACTTGGAGAAGGGGGATGCTGAAACAAGTTTAGTGTCGGTAGCTTATGCTGAAGGTCTATTGGATTCTCTTAAGTATATTGGTGAACTAGAAATACAATGGCCTGAGCGTAAGCAGGAGAAGAGGGTTTTTCTTGCAGGGACATTTGATATAATTCATCCAGGTCATATTGAGTTGATGAAGTGGGCTTCAGGACTAGGGAAACTGTATGTTGTTGTGGCTAGGGATGCTAATGTCTTGAAATCTAAAGGGAGGCTCCCAGTGTTGTCAGAGTCTATTAGGCTGAGGATTGTACAAGGCATTAGATATGTTTATGATGCACGTTTAGGTGATGAAGCTGACATATTCGCTCCTATAGAGGATATTCGCCCCGATATAATCGCGTTGGGCCCCGATCAGGCAATATCTGAAGAAGTTGTTGCTGGGGAAGTAGAGAGAAGACTGGGATACAGGCCAGTGGTAACAAGGTATCCCGCTAAAAAGGCTTTCAACGGCATAAAAAGCTCTACAGATATTATCGAGTTGATATGTAAAAACTATTGCGATTTAATAAAAGTTTAAAGAGGGGCATTCCTTTACTGAACCTATATCTTTATTATCTACATTATGCTTGAGTTGCTTTGAGAACCTATCTGCTATAAGAGTAGGTATGGGTATCCTTCCTCTTATCCATGTTTTCCTTGCTATTTCAGCAGCAGTATTAAGAGATATCTTATGTCCTATACTAACGTATATCTTTCTATTTCCTTTGTATATTATATAAGCGATTACCTCGCCAGATTTTTTATCTATAACTCTATCATCTTCTTCCGAACCAGTCAATCGGTGTTTAGCTACACCGATCGATGGAATATTGAATGCTACCCCTACGTGAGAGGCGATACCAAATGCTCTTGGATGAGCTATTCCATGGCCATCAACAAGCAGTAGATCAGGTAGTAGTCCTCTCTTCTTTGCCCAAGTTAGCAACAAAGCTATTGGCGGCATTTCTCTAAATGCAAGTAACCCGGGGATATAGGGCACGCAGGTATAAGTTATAGCATAAAAACACTGTATTAATTTTAGAGTTTGATAGTTGAAAATAGATAGGACAGCTATTCCTATAGTCCTATCGCTAGAGTAGGAGAGGTCTAACCCCCCGATACTTCTGATAGTCCCTATATAGTCATCCTTTAGAACCTTTCTTGCAAGGATTTTTTGGGCATTAAACGCTTTTCTGTAATTGAATTTAGATCGGATGATTTTACACATTCCAGTGGAATTATAGTTGTACACTGTACTCTTTAACCTCTTTGCCACTCACTAAAACCACGTCTATCCCGTCACCGGATAATGAGTCCCTTTTAATCGCAGTCTTTACTGCTTCAACCGCAAGCTTCTCAGCTTCAGTTAGGGCCAGTTCTTCATGGTACTTATCCTCAAGGAGGCCGAGAGAGAGGGAGGCCCCTGTTCCTAGGGCAGCGTATTTCTCCTCACTATATCCTCCAAGACTATCTAGTACATATAGATGAGAACCCGTATAATCGACCCCTCCGACCATAACTTCAGTCAAATATGGTAGCATTTTACTGGAATAAAGAATACTTGAAAGTAATTTTGCCACGCCTTTCACTGATAAAGGAGATTTGCTTGATAGTTTATAGTATTCTAGCTCATGTTTAAGTATGGAGGCAATTGCTTGCGAATCAGCATACATCCAAGCGGCTCCAATCACTATTTTATCAGTTATTACGTGCACCTTTTTTGCTTTTCCGCTAATAACTAAGTTACCGAGGGTATATCTTTTATCAGCAGCTATGATAATGCCTCCATCTACTCTGATACCAACAACAGTCGATCCCTGCACGTACATTCATGAACACCTTAACTAAAAATTCGGGGGAGCCTTGTTAAAACTTTGGCACCTGTTTCCGTAACTAGTATCATATCCTCTATTCGTACTCCAAACTTGCCGTGTAAGTAAACTCCTGGTTCAATAGTAAATATCATTCCCCTTTTGATTACAGTATCTGAGCCCGGTCTTATATAAGGCTCCTCATGTACATCCACACCTACTCCATGACCTAGTCCATGAATAAATTTAGGGCCGAATCCTTGGTTCTCTAAGGCTCTTCTTGCAGCGTTATCTATATCCTTAGCTTTAATCCCTGGTTCTACCGTATCTATAGCCTCTTCAACGGCTTCGTTCACTATTTCTATTACTTTCTTCAACTCACTGTTTCCGCCATAGATCAACGTTCTCGTAGAATCACTGTTATAGTTCTGCTTTACTGCTCCCCAATCAATGAGAACTAGATTATTTCTTGTTAGACTTTTGTTTGTAGGTATTGCATGCGGGTAAGCTGCATTTTCTCCGAAGGCAATTATAGTTGGGAACGCTTCTCTTTCCCCTCCAAGTGCCCGCAGGTGTAGTCCCAGTCTTCCCGCAAGGTATAGCTCTGAAACTCCTTCAGCCATATCATTGACTGTTCTAATAAAAGCTTCTTCAGCTATTTTGATTGTTTCCGTTATAATATCTATTTCTTCAGCCGTTTTAATCATTCTAATTTCACTGATTTCATTTTCAATGGAACCCTTCTTGCATATTTTGCTAAATTTCTCTCTATGACTGCAAGGAAGGCCTCCAAGATCACATAGGACTTCCCCTTCTTCCCCTATTATCTTGGATACGGACGAATAAGGATCATCCCCCAGCACTTTAATATCGTCTGATATAATCATCTCGTTGGCAGACCTATAGAAACCGTATACTTTCAACCAACTGGGGGATTGGTCTTGAAACCTGTAGAATTCTAGGATATTTGTCAGGATGATATGGTTTTGCCTGGCAGGCATAGATATTAGAATAGATCCTATTGGGCTAGGTATGCCTGTAAAATATGTAACGTTAGAAGGATTAGATATTACTATCACAGGGTCTTTCAAACCCTCTTTCTCTACTAGCTTCTCAAGCCTGGAAGGAGATTTCCACAAGTCAAACCACCTGTCTCTTCAAGTAGTTTTAGTTTGATATTAGGGGTTAAAACATAGATTGCACAAATTTGTTGGAATGGTATTTTACGATTACGTATAGAAGTTTGCATGGTATGTGTGTGAAGTAGATTTAGCGGAATCTAGCTTTTGTTGTGACTTTCTTGTTTTGCCATGAGTATCTGCGTATTCTTTTTGATCTGCCGAATCCGCATGCCACACAGTATCCCTTAGCGACATTGAACGAGTTTCTACCGCATCTCCTACATCTTATATGTGTCTTGCTTCTTCCATGCTTACCCATTGAAGGCGTTCCTTTACCCATCACCTACACCTCAGCTTGCCGGGGAGATCATTACGACGTTATCTCCCCTTATTAGTATTATTCCTAGTCTTTTTGTTTCTCCGTTTGACCTGATTTCTTCTGCATCGTGAAGTAGTATGTTCAGGTGTTGGTCAAAACTCTTTAAGGTACCTCTAACCTCTCTACCTCCTTTGAGTCTTATGTATACGGTTTTCTCGAGTGATTCGCTAAGCAGTGTATGCGTGTCAGACAATCTTCTCCACCTATAGCTTCAGTCGTGGTCTCATTACCGTTTTCTAAGGGAAGCTACTATAAAAAGGTATATTCATTAAACCAATTTACTGGGTGAACATGCTGAAATGCCAGCCCAACTGAAAAACAGACACTTGTTATCAAAAAAGGAAAGGAAGAAGCTTCATAGGATTCTTACAGATAAGCTTCTAAGGATACTAGATTACAATAGCTGTAATCTATTAGAGGTTGGTGAATATGATGACGCTGTAGTGTATCTATGTGACTCGCAGTGCTTCATATTGATTGTGGAGTACAGAGGAGAAAACCTTTATGTGCCTTGCTTGAAGAGGCTTTTACAAGTATTTAGAAAAAGCATCTCAATCGGCGATATAGAAGTAGATAGAGGAGCTGTCCAGGCTTTAATGCGGGGAGCAGATTTGATGGCTCCTGGTGTGAGAAGGGTTACTGCATATTTTGACCCCGGTGATATGGTAATAATTATAGATGAAGAGTCGAATGCGCCAGTGTCTGTAGGTAAGGCAATGGTATCTTCTAGGGAATTAGAGGCTATGGTTTCATCCAAGTCCCGTGGAAAGGTTGTCGCTAATCTTCATTACGTGGGAGACAAAGTATGGAAAGAGCTGTAGTTTAGATTAGTAGAGTTTAATCGATTCAAGGAGTTTCGGCGTATAAATTTCAGGCTTTCTGTTTATCACTCCTTTCTCCTCTAGCTTTGTTGCGTCTCTAAATAACAGGTTTTTGAGGGTTTGAATCGCTGAAGGCTCACCGTGATTCAATATTATATTTCTTGGTTTAGGTTTCAGGAACTTGTAAAACATCCGTAGCTCTGATTGACTAGCATGTCCGGAGAACCCCTCTATCCTTTGTATTTCCATTTTTATTTTCAGGCTTTTGACTTTTCCTTCTTCTATGAATTGCATTTCTCGGTCTCCCTCTACTATTCTTCTCCCCAAGGTTCCAGCTGCTTGGTAGCTGACAAAGACTAAGGCATTCTTCTCGTCATCTGCTAGAGCCTTTAGATACTCCACACTAGGCCCTCCTGTTAACATCCCAGATGTTGCTAGTATTATAGCGCTTTTATCTCCCTGCATCAAGGATTCCCGTTCTTCTCTATGGCTTACATATACAGTATTTTCACTGATGAAGGGATTCTCACCCTGATGAAGTATCTTGTTTCTAATAGGTGGAACTAACAGTTCAGGGTAATTGGTATATATAGCTGTTACTTCATATACCATGCCGTCAACATATATTGGTATTTCAAGTATCTCCTTATTCTTCATAGCCTCATTCAATACTACTAGAATTTCTTGGCCTCTACCGACAGCCATTACTGGTATGAGTATTTTCCCCCCTCTTCCAACGACTTTCCTAACCACATCGAGTAATTGCTTCTCTGCTTCTTCCCTTGGTTGTTGTTCTGTAGCTCCGTAAGTTGACTCCATTATAAGGGCTTCTATGCGGGGGAACTCGTGGTTCGCAGGGGGAAGTAAACGCGTGGCTGTATCCCCCTTTATCTTGTAAAACTTGAGGTCTCCCGTGTACAGTATATTGTAAAGCCCCTGTCCAACATGTAGATGCACTAGAGAAGATCCAAGTATGTGCCCAGCATTATGGAATGTAAGTTTGGTGTCAGGAGCTACATCAGTGACGACCTCATAGTCTACGGTTATTGTCCTTGAAAGCATCATAGATATTTCTCTCATACCGTAAAGAGGTTCTTCTCCTTCCTTGCGTGCTAGTTCGATCAGATCTTTCTGAACTAGAACCATTATATCTCTTGTAGGCTTCGTAGCATAAACAGGTCCTCTATAACCGTATTTGTATAGCAGTGGTAAGATTCCAACATGATCTAAGTGTGCGTGACTTATTACGATAGCGTCAAGTTCTTCGATGTTAAATTCGGGCGAATCCAACTTAGGAAACCTATCTACTCCTGATCCCCCAGGGTTTATTCCAGCGTCTAATAGTACTTTGCTTTCGCCAGTATCTACTAGTATAGCTGATCTACCAACCTCGCAGAATGATCCTAGGCCTATTATTCTTACATGTTGCGTTCCCCTGATGGTATCTCTGAATATTCTTTCACCGATTTCTCTGAATGCCTTTTTTCTTTCCGCGGATGATCTAAGCATATGGCTTAGAATACTATTTAAAACGTTACTGATTAACGGCGGTTTCCTATAGACCACCATTCGCCATCCGGTGTTTGCTAGTACTTTATTAATGAACTGCTTGTTTCTACCTGCAGCTTTCCCGGGTTTCTCTGCCCTCACTATAACTTCTCCTAGAACTTCATCGAATTCTATGAGGTTGGGGTCTATACCTGCCTCAGGGTCTACATGATCTAGGACGAATGCCTTGGTTTCTTCCTGTGGTTTCCTGATACTGGGATCTGTTCGTATCACAACTCTTTTCTTAAGTTTTTTTGCTAATTCTTTGATTACATCGCTATTTTTAACTATGAATTTCGGGTTTTTAACATAGATAGCTATTTCGGGGCCTTCGAACTCTACAGTGCTTATATCGGCATTACCTAGGTATTTGTAGATATTTCTCATAAGAAATAGCCTAAGTTTCTTCCCTGTTAACCTCTCGCTCCCACGTGAATCAGTTGATGTCAAACTATTAAGCACCTCTCTCGAGAGATTGATATTCATAACTCATTTGGAATGCATCACGTTTCGGGTCTTAGGAGCTGATGCTATCTCTTAAGGTATGTTAATTGGGGTTTATAAGTGATTAATATTGTTCAGCGAAATAATCTTCTAGGACAGGTTTTAAGAGAACTTAACTGTAAGTTCTCTTGAACCATTTTTTTCTATGACAATGACATCAATACCATCTCCCGATGCAGAGTCTCTCATTGTAGCTGCTTTAATAGATTTCTTTGCTAGTTCAATAGCTTCATCTACGTTTATATTATTTCTGTAACCCTCTTCTAGGACTCCCAAGGCTATAGGGGATCCCGAGCCTGTCGAGGTGAACGAATCTTCTTCTAATATGCTTCCATACCAATCCAAACTATATAGTCGAGGCGAGTCATCGTATCCTCCTACAATTAACTGGACTATGTATGGGAACCATTTGGATGAGAAGAGTATTCTAGCTAAAAGGCTCGCATAGTTCTTTACTTTCGGCCTCGTTTTCGCTGTTATACTATAGTACTCCATTTCAGCCCTTACCGTATCAGCTAAAGACTGAGCATCTGCTACAACTCCGGCTATAGTCATTGCTACGTTATCTGTAATCTTGACTATCTTCTTGACTGTCCTACTAGCTATTAAGTGCCCTGCAGTAGCTCGTTTATCAGCTGCTAGGACGATAGCCTCACTTGCCTTAATGCCTATAGTCGTGGTTCCGTGGAATAGTTCGATTTTCGGGTTTCCAGTAGGGTTTAACTCGTTTCTCCATGCTTCGAACAAAGGATCTCCCCTTGGTAGATGGTTTAGAATGACCAGTTATAATAAAAGTTAGCCATTACAAATAAAGGATAGTGATCCTTCTAAGGATAGAGTATGGAATGAAGGTGGAAGTGTTGGAGGAGCATTATTTTTCCCTTCCCAGAAATCTTGTAGTGGGTAATGGGGTGATTGATAAGGTAGGATCGTATTTTGCTAAACTATGGCCTAAGGGTACTTATGTACTTATAGTGACGGGACCTCACGTATACTCGTTTATTTATCCTAGGGTAAAGGAAAGCCTTGAAGACGCAGGGTTCGATGTAAATTATTTGATTGTTGAAAACCCTACAGTCGATGTAGCTGAGCATGCTGTTGAAGAGATATTGAAATTGAAATACAACGTAGTAGCGGGGTTGGGTGGGGGGAAATCTATAGATGTAGCTAAGTTTGCTTCATTCAAAATGTCAAAGGATTTCGTTAGTATACCTACTGCCGCGTCTCACGATGGTATAACTTCTCCATTCGCGAGTCTTAAGGGGTTTGAAAAACCTATATCGGTTAGGGCTAGTGTTCCACAGTTAATTCTTTTAGATGCGGGTTTGATAGCGAACTCTCCTAAGCGGCTTATAAGATCGGGTATTGGCGATATACTTGGAAAATGGACTGCAGTGCTGGATTGGAAACTAGCTCATAAGCTTAAAGGAGAATACTATGGAGCTTATGCAGCTTCGCTAGCTTTAATGACTGCTAAGCATGTAATAAATAATTCAGATGAAATCGCCTCAATGACTCCTGAAGGTACTAGAATAATTTTAGAAGCTCTAGTTAGTAGTGGAGTGGCTATGTGTATTGCAGGGTCCTCTAGACCCGCGAGCGGTTCTGAACACCTGTTTAGCCATGCACTTGATATTGTTGCCAAACAACCGGCCCTCCATGGAGAGCAAGTAGCATTAGGAACAATTATGATGCTTTACTTGCACGGTAGAAACTGGATGAAAGCGAAGAAAGTCATGGCTCGAGTAGGATTACCAGTGAAGGCTAAAGAGTTAGGAATCAAGGATATTGAGGTAATAAGGGCTCTAACTATAGCCCACAAAATAAGACCAGAGCGATACACTATACTGGGAGAGAAAGGTTTAACGTGGGAAGCAGCTGAAGCACTAGCTAGGAAGACAGGGGTTATTGACTAGTTTCCTCACCGACTTCTGTTTTCTCCTTTTCTCCTTCTCGTTTCTCCTGTTCATATATAATAGAGACCTTGAATGTTAGCTTCTTGGCTTCAGGTATATGCTTCTTTACCTCGGCGCCTAGAACTTTAATATAGAGAGGGATATCTTTGATGTTTAGTACTGACGGTTTTAGCTCTATGATTATTTCTCCATCCTCTATATTTACATTAACCTCCTCAGGGTTGATTGTTAGTCTTCTAGCAACAAGGAATTTAGTTTTTTTCTCCGGTGTATCGGCTTTATCGAGGATTTCAATCTCATAGACGAGTGTTTTACCTGCTAGTGGGTGATTGAAATCCACCTCAACTATTCTATCAGTTACTCTGGTAATGACTCCGAGCTCGCTGTTTATTTCAACGATCTTACCGGCCTCTGGCCTTATTCCTGCTTTCAGGAATCTCCGGACAGGGTATTTCCTTATTTTGGACGGCTCTTTGGGACCGTATGCTTCCTCCGGCGGTATCTCAACAGTTTTCTTTTCTCCTAGGTCCATTTCTTTTAGAGCTTTATAGAATCCTTTGACAAGTATGTTTTCTTCAACAACTATTGTTTTTGGACCATAATACTCGTCTTCACGGTATTTATTCTCTTTTCTAGCTAGTTCAGCGTTTGTTGTTTCAACTAGGTTTCCTTCTTTATCGTGTATAGTATATGATACTAATACTATATCTCCATCTTGTATAGGCATTGTTCTTACCCTCCTGACCTAACGTACCATCCAACATCCTTAATATTTTCTATTAAAAGTTCTTTTCTATCTGCCAGTTTCAGGTATCCCCATCCTAAGGGTTCTCCTTCCCTGCTAAGGATTATAAGGGGGCCTTCTCCCTTAGCTGACTCGATGATATTTTCTCCGAAAATATCCCTACCGTATAGGAAAACTTGTTCTCCTTTCAGCGAGACTCTGGCATACCTGTAATTACCTAGATTGCATTTCCGGGCGATGCGTTTTGCTAGATCTAGGCTTGGGGTTACTTCCCTCTTTTTTATAGTTGCAATATATAAACCAGCGGAGTATGGATTGATTTTTGCATCAAGTATCTCCTTCACTCGCACCCATAGGCTAGTTGATATATTGTATATATCGATATATGGACCACCGTATTGGCCGTAGAGTTTTCCAGGTAGGATTTCAGTGTGATTGCAGCTTGTAACTGTATGTAGTAGATTTAATATCAGCCTGGAATGTTTCTTGGCCAATTCTCTTAGTGTTAGCACTTTTTTCTTAGTTTGCATATGAAGAATCCCTCCGTGTCTAGGGTGTGTGGAAACATTCTTTTACATCTCTTCACTCCTTCATCAAATTTTATTCCACCGTATTCTACTAACCCGTTTACTCCTGGAGCTTTAATATCAACTGGTTCTAGGCACGGATCATTTTCTAGTATTTTCGTTAGGACATACTCATTTTCCTCAACCCCTATTGTACAGGTAGAATACACTATGGTTCCATTAATCCTCACGTTTGCTTTTAGATGGTTTAGAAGGCTGACTTGGAGTTCTGATAAGTAGACTAGATCACTGATTTTCCTGGATTTTTTCCTCAGGGGATCTCTCCGGATTATACCCTCTCCGCTGCAGGGTGCATCTAAGAGTATTTTATTGTATAATAGCGTGGAAGGCACGTTAAGCGCATCCATTCTTATGATAATGTAGTTGGTGAAACCCATTCTGGAGAGGTGGCTTCTCAAGGCTTTTAATCTATCCCTGTTTTTATCTATGGCTGTTAGGAAGGCCTTGTCATGTGTGTACTGGAGTATTTGAGTTGCTTTTCCTCCGGGAGCTGCCGCTGCATCAAGTATGTCTTCACCTGCTTTCGGGTTAAGCACATCTACTGGTATCATTGAAGCGGGTCCTTGAATGTAATAGTATCCCAAGAGGTATTCATGTAAATATCCTATTTTCCCACTACCTTTCTTGGCATAATACCCGTATTTTGTGAACGGTATCTTCTCTAGTTCTACTTCCTTCTCCAGCAGCCGCTTTTTCAGGGTTTCACAATTTATAAGAAAATTATTACATCTAATTGCTTTCGGTAAAGGTTTCTCGTTGGCTTCCAGGAGGTCTATTACCTCGTTATAAGGGAGCATTTGAAGGTATCTTTCAATCATCCACGGTTTATACCCGTATTTCTCTGCTAGTCTCCTGGCTTCTCTGCTCGGTTCCAACGTGAAAATCTGCTTTAAACCTCCATTTCGTTGCTTTATCACTTCTCTCCCTTCCTTCTTCCTTTTTATCTTTAATAGTACAGGTTTCACTCTAAATTGTTTGGGTGCGTGAGGTTTGAAGAGGGGCGTGTTTCCAGGCAGATTTCAGCCACCCCATTACGGTCATGTTAAAGCAATTAAATGGGCATTAGACAAGGTGGTTGATGAACTGATAGTTATCATTGGGTCTGCGCAGGATAGTTTTTCATTGAATAACCCTCTAACTGCCGGAGAGAGATTCTCTCTCTTAGGAAAGCTTCTTGTGAACGAGGCGGGCACTTATCTTCATAGGATAACCATTGTTCCTATTATGGATATAAACAGCAATAAGCAGTGGGTTAGATATTTGGAAATGCTCCTACCTCCCTTTCATGCAGTGGTCTCTGGGAACCCGCTAGTCCAATTATTATTCGAGGATAGCGGATACGAGGTTTACCATCCTCCTATGTTCAACCGTAGTAAGTGTAGTGGAACTCATATTAGGAAAGCTATTATCGAGGGGTCTCAATGGGAGGATTGCGTTCCTGAATTAATAGTTAAGGATTTAAACACTATGGGTTTCGCTGAGAGGCTTAGGAGACTCTCTAGAGGCGATGAGTAGTTGGTGACAAGGGTAATCGATATAGATGGTAGCATGGGAGAAGGTGGTGGTCAGATTTTACGGTTAGCCTTGGCTTTGTCCACTGTTTCAGGTAAACCAGTTAGAGTACATGATGTTAGAGCAAAACGGTCTAAGCCAGGTTTGAGACCTCAACACCTTATTGCTGTTAAAGCACTTTCGCAGATAGCTCAAGCTGAAGTGTCTGGGGCTCATGTAGGTTCAACTGAAGTAATCTTCATACCTAAGGAGTTGAAGGGGGGTTCGTACAGATTTGATATAGGTACAGCTGGTAGTGTATCTCTAGTTATACAAGCTGTGATTTTACCTCTATTATTTGCAAGTGAACCGAGTACTGTGAGGTTATCTGGTGGAACTGATGTTCCAATGGCCCCCCCGATAGACTATATGCGGTATGTTTTTAAGCATAATCTCCGGTTACTCGGCGTGAGCTTCGATATAGTTCTTCATCGTAGGGGCCATTACCCAAAAGGCGGTGGTGTAGTTGAGTTAGTTATAGAGAAAATGGCCTCCAAGTTAAGGCCTTTAAAGGCTATTAGGCGGGGTGGGATACTCGGGATTAAAGGGTTATCCCACGCGGTTAAGCTTCCCTTCCATGTTGCTAGTAGGCAAGCTTTAGCCGCGAGGAATTATATTAGAGAAAAACTGGGGGAAATACCTGTTTCAGTCGAGATTGAACATTACAAGAAGGAATGGGATCCGCATTTAGGCCCAGGAAGTGGAATAGTCTTATGGGCTAATTGTGGAAAAACGCTTTTGGGATCCGATAGCCTAGGAGCTAGGGGGAAGCCTGCTGAGAGGGTAGGAGATGAGGCTGCATCTGTATTAGTTGAGGATCTATCCACAGGAATGGCATTTGATAGGCATATGTCAGACATGTTACCTCCATTCTTGGCATTCACTGGGGGTGTCTCAGAGATAGGAGGGGCTAAATTAACAATGCATGCTAAAACGGTTCTTGAGTTGTTGAAGATTATTTTAGGGGATGAAGGGTTTGAATACGAGTTAGACGGGGAAGTGGACGGACCCTTTTTCTTGAAGCTGAAAGGCGTAAAGCCTTTTTCAAGGGGATGAAAAACTATTCTCCAGAACATTTGTCTACAAGTTCTTCGAGTAATTTATGAACTGATTGAGGGTCGCTGGCTTTCACTGAATAAGGAGTTACTCCTGCTTTAGCTTTGATGAGTTCGTGGGTGTTGGAGAGTGTTTTCCGGGAGACTAAGTCTATTTTCGATATCGTATAAACGAACGGTTTGTTTCCAGTTATACTCTTTACATCATCCGCTATTTCTAGTTGTACCCCTATGGGATAGGAGGCAGTTTCCGTGGGATCTAGGAGGAATATGACTATGCCAGTAAGGTGTTTTAATGCCATAATAGCTTTTAATTCAATTTCATTCCTTTCTTCTAGTTTCCGGTCAAGAAGCCCTGGCGTATCTATGAGTTGAATGTCTTTTCCCCGTATATTCGTGTGCCCTACGTGTATCTCTCTTGTTGTGAAGGGATATTCTGCGATGTTGATTCTGGCCCTGGAGGCTGATGCTACAAAGCTGGATTTACCCACACTAGGAGGTCCTGCAACTATAATTGTAGGTAAGGATGGGTTTATTCCTGGTAGATGAGAAAGGTAAACAACAAGGTTTTTCAAGTATAGTAACCCTTTGCTGCATCTTTTAATAGGGGATAGCATTCTACCCCTGGCTTCACTGGCTTTTTTCTTAATGGTTTTCCTCTCTTCTTGTGCCATAAGTATATACCGGTATTTCTTGGCAAAATATTGTGCTATTTTACGTGCTTTGAAGACGCATTCTATGTATTTGTAAACCTTGTTTTCATCGAATTCTAGGAATATAAGACTCCTGTAAAATGGATGCAGTGTTTTCAGCAAGTGGTATAGTTCTTTTACGAAGCTTGTTTTAGATTCAATAGTGTCAGCTATCATTTGTAGACGTGCTAATTCCATTTCTAGTATTGGGAGGTTTCTCCCAACTTTCTCGTACCTTCTCTTCATTCTTGTTAATAGTTCCTTGTATTCAGGTACCTGTATATGTTCTGCTTTCTCTGGAGGTGTAATCGTCTCAAGCCTATTATTCATTTAAGATTCCCAGATGTGTATCGCTAGTATAGTAGTTAAACAGTTTTCTAAGGTTTTTCTCACTTAAATAAAACCGTGATGCAGCTTCCTTTACTGCTCTTGAGAGGGGTTTTCCCCGTTTATTGTATAGATATAATGCGTATGCTAGGCCAAGTCTCACTCTAATACTCCTACCTATAAGTAAAGAATGGTCTTCTAGTTTTCTAAGGTATTCCTCTATGAACGGTTGTTCTTCTTTTAGAAGTTTCCAAGTGTTCAAGGCTACATAAGAGGCAATATGTACCGGTTTGCCATTTTTCCACACCATTCTATTGAATCTCGGTTTGGCATCGCTTTTTTTCATGTTAAACCTGCTCTTTAACCTAGTGGTTTTTCTAGCTTCATTCATTTCGTATTCTGTTATGTTCTCTTCTATAACAGAGCCGCAATCCGCGCATATTATTGTGCCTGTCCAATAGTCTGTAACCAGATTTTTTGAACCGCAGTAGGGGCATTTTGTGACTACCATTAATCATTCCCTGTTGTTCTGTGCTGTCAAACTATAGATGGCTCTATAGGTTATCACATTATCCTAGTTAGAGGGTTCATTGTAACTGTTTCCATGGCTTGTGAGTGTGTTAGGTTTTATAGCCCTCCAGTGACCCGTATTCATTTTGGAGCAGTGGATTGCGGGGGTGCCCGAGCGGCCCAAGGGGGCGGGCTCAAGACCCGTTGGCGTAGGCCAGCGTGGGTTCGAATCCCACCCCCCGCACCATTTAGAGCTGTTTAGGGTGTTTGCTTTGGTTAACTATACGCTTCCAAGCCTGAGCGAGGAGGAAGCCTCGCTTATAGATAGGGAGAACAATGTTCCTTCAAGTATTTTGTCGAGGCTAGAGTTGTCTGGCTTACTAGGCCCTTATACGGGTGTTGAGACCGCTAAGGGGAGAATCGAGTCTGTAAGGGTGTTGGCTAGAGATTCTGTTGGATTGGCGAGTGTTGTACTCATAAATCTGAGCGTTCAGTTCCTATTATATCATGTTGTAGGTTATACTGGGGACGGTTTAGCTATAGAAGTCTTAAGCCGAGGGTTATCTGCTGTTTCCCTGACTGAAAAAGGAGGGGGAAGCGATCTTGCTAGAAATGTAACTGTTAAAGCAGAAGGAGCTGGAGGCAGTTATTGTTTGAATGGTGAGAAAATATTTACGAGCAATGGCTTATATGCGGACTACTTCCTGGTTCTTGCCTTATACAATGGTGAACCTTCACTATTCCTGACGGATGATAAGAGCTCTATAGAGGTGGAGCCGCTTAATCTTTCGTCATTTAGGGGTGCTGGCATTTCTAGAGTACTATATAAATGTGCAAGAGCAGTTAGATTAGGCGAGGGAAAAGCATTGGGAACAGTTCTTCAGGCTATAAATCTAGGTAGACTAGGGTATGCTGCCATAGGTGTAGGAATAGCTGAAGGAGCTCTTTTTGATGCATTTGAATATGCTAAGAGTAGGAGCGCTTTCGGCAAGAGTCTCAAGGATTTTCAGGGCATTCAATGGATGATAGCTGATGCCTACTCGAGGCTTGAGTCTGTAAGGGCGTTATACAAACAGGCAGTGGATCAGCTTCCTAATATAGATCCTGTAGATGCTGCTGTATTGAAGAATGAGGCAGCTCACATAGCACAGAAAGCTGCTTGGATAGATGTGGAGATACATGGTGGAAGGGGACTAGAATTTCACTCTAAGCCTGAGAGACTCTACAGAGATTCGAGGGCGTTAGATATAGGTGAGGGAGCCAGAGAAGTGTTGAGGACGTACATAGCCTCAAGTATTACTAGAAATCCCGGCCTTATCACGAGGTAGTTTGTTGAAAATGCTAAGATACTCTCTTTTCACATCTTCCTTAACCAGATGCAGGTAAACCTGGGTAATCTTGATATCACTATGCCCGAGAATCCTCTGTAGTGCAGGTAAACTCATTCCCCTTCTAAGAGCCTCTGTAGCAAAAGTATGCCTTAGCACATGAGGCCTAACCTTCTCAACGGGAAGCCCAGCGTCTCTAGCGAGTCTCTTGAGCCTCTTGTATAATGCTTGGTATGATAATTGGATAATTTTTTCCTCGGAACTAAGCCTCTTTAAGTCTATATACTCTTGGAGAACACTTCCACTCTCCTCCCCCAAGAACACTATCCTCTCTTTTCCGTACTTAGCGTTCCGAACTACAATTTCTCCAGAATCAAAGTCTATATCTTCGACTTTCAATCCTAGAAGCTCACTGCTACGTAAACCTGTTTCAGCTAGCAATAAAACAATGACTCTATCAAGCAAATCTCTAGAAGCTCTAAGTAATCTAACAATGTCATCCCACCTTAAAACATCGCTAATGCCGTTCATAGGCCTTGGAACTCTAGGTGCACGGAGCTTAATTCCACACCAGGAGAGGAATCTCCTGACAAACATGTAATAATAGTGAAGTGTGACAATGGCACTTTTGCCTTTTGACTTACTCCTGGAAAATCCATTTCTCCTCCGAGCAACAAGCCAATCTCTAAGCCTCTTAGCAGCATCGGAGCATTTCACATCCTCACCTACAAACCTGGCGAAATCGAGTAAAGCTGCCCTATAAACTTTGAGGGTTCTTTTACTAGCACCAGCTAACTCTAGTGCCAATAGATATTCGTCTATGGCTTTTCTAACTCCTAGATCCTCGACTTCGGGAGGAGCCTCTCCAGGGTCAAGTCTACTCGGCAAAATTAAACCCTAAGAGGAGATTCATCCATAACAACGATTAATCATTACAACAAGGTAATACAAAGATGAAGCGCCGTTTTAGGGTTTTGAAGCCCAGACTACAAAGGCCGACTCCAATGTGGCAAGAGGCTTAATCCCAGCCTCTCAGCCCTGGCTAGAGTCCCACAGCGGGCCACGCGTGCCATAATAGCGTGCAACCCGCCCCCAGGTGCGCCCAACAGCCTCGGGCGATTGGGAGTGGTGAGCTCAACCTCTCGGGCGAACCCTCGAGGCTTACACCCCCACCCCATCAAACCCGTCTTCTACGGGAGCCCTCGCCGCTACCGGGAAACCCCAGTAGCAGATGGCCGCCTCTTTTCGGGGAGGGGTTCCCGCTTAGATGCTTTCAGCGGTTACCCCCT